>DAIOWL010000020.1:0-9987 GCA_036758545.1 Streptosporangiaceae bacterium
GTGGCGGCGTCCTCGGCGGCCGGGGTGACCGCGGCTGGCTCGGGGACCAGGCCCTGCTCGACGCCGATGACCGCGACGGCCTGGAACTCGAGGCCCTTCATCGCGTGCATCGTTCCGGCCCGAACGGCCTTGGTATCGCCCCGTCCGTTCAGCGAGACCGTCTCGATGCCCGCGACCCGCAGCGCCTCGCGTGCCTCGCGTACCAAGGCGGCGGACCGGGCGGCCACGCCGATGGCATGAGGCTCGATGCCGTCGGATAGCCACGAGCCAATCCGTTCGGCTAGAAGAGTGAATTCCGCGGCCCGTGAGACGGTCAGCCTTTGCTGCGGGCGCGGCCCGTGCATGGGCGACCGGTAGCCGATCAGCGAGTCCACCTCGCCGTCCAGGCCGGTCACCGGGTTCGTGCCGAGCAGCGGCACGGCCCAGGCCAGGATCTCCTGGGTGGTCCGGTAGTTCAGGGACAGCCGCCGGCTCCGGCCGCGCACGCTGATCCCGAGGCTGATCAGGGAGACCCGGTTGTCGTAGACGCGCTGGTGCGGGTCGGCCGCGATGAACAGGTCGTCCGGGCCGGGCGCGACGGCGGCGCGGAGCAGGCGCCACTGGGCTGGGTGCAGGTCCTGGGCCTCGTCGACCAGGATGTGGCGGTAGGCCAGCGTTCCCGCCTGGCGGAGCAGGCGGGTGGCCTCGTTGGCCAGCTGCAGGTGGGTGGTCTGGCCGGCGGCTTCTAGTTCGGCGGTGACCCGCTGGGTGGCCTGCCAGACCTGGCTGCGCTGGGCCTTGGTGAGCGGGCGGCCGCGGCCGGTGCGGGCGCAGGTCAGGTAGGCGTGCTCGGTGTGCAGGTCCTGGGCCAGGATGACGTGTTCCCACTCGTTCTTGAGGAACGCGGGGGTGAAGGGCCCGGCTTGGGCGGCTTCCGTCCAGCGGGTGCGCAGCGTGAGCTCGTCGGCGATGACGGGGGTGCCGCGGGCGTGCCTGACGATGCGGTAGGCGAGGCGGTCGACGTTGAGGACCTCGATCTTCTCGCGGATCCTGGCGTCCTGGATGAGGAGGCCGAGCTGGGCCTGGAGGGCTTCGGCTAGGTTGCCGGCGAAGGTGGTGACCAGGATGGGCGCCGCGGCGTGTTCGGCCAGGAAGGCGGCGCGGTGCAGGACGGTGACCGTCTTGCCGGTGCCGGGGCCGCCGGTGACCTGGGCGGAGCCGGAGTAGCCGGGGTGGTAGGCGATCTGGCGCTGGTCCGGGTGCAGGAAGGTGCGCCATGTTCCGAACGGCTGGGCGAGGATGAGCTGAAGCCCCTCCGGGCTGGACACGTAAGCGTCCGCCATGTCGTGCGGGAGGACTGTGACCAGGCAGTACGTGTCCCCGGTCGCGGGCGCGAGGACGATGCCGCGCCAGGGGCCGTCCAGCGGCATGATGCGGAGCTGGTCGTTCTGGGGGTGCTGGGATGTCTCCAGGTACTGGGCTGGGTGCGGGTGCCGGGCGAAGGTGGCGATCGCCTGGTCGACGGAGCGCTGGACGCGCTTATCCAGCCGCACGTATTCCGTCAGGAAGTCTTTCGAGATCGCCAGCCGAGCCACCTGGGCATATTACGGGTCGGCACGGACCTTGGGTTGCGATTCGCGGGGGGCGTAGTGCTCTTATGCGTCGCGGGTGATCATTCGCCACGCACCGATGACGGTCCAGCCGACGATCCAGCCGACGATGACCGAGATCATCGCCCAGGTCGGCATCGGTGGTATGCCGAGGGCTCCCCGGCCGCCGAACAGCACCCGGCCGGGGCCGGCCGGGCCGCCGCCGCCGGTGCCCGGTGCTAGTGCGGCCGGGCGGAGCTGGTCCATCGCGAGGCCGACGATGAGTCGCTGACCGTCCAGGAAGTACGGGATCACGTGGTTGGCCAGGATCGGGGTGACGATGATCTCGAGCCCGATCAGCGTGATGGTCGTCAGCGTTCGCTGCCCGGTCAGCGAGCCGAGACCGAGCCCGACCAGGAACCCGATCCCGACCTCGAGCGTGAGCCACAGTCCGATCTTGGCCATTTCATTGGCCGCCGGATTCGAGCCGCCGACCTCATTGGAGGCGTAGTCCGGGTAGAGGGTGGCGATGTTCTGGTCGATCGCCGAGTCGATCTGCGCCACGTTGGGCGCGGGGCCTGGGCCCAGGGGAACGAGGTTGACGGCCTGCCGCGGATGTTGCAGGAGCCAGCTCTGCAGCTCGGCCTGGTCGAAGTGCTCAGGGACCGAGACGCCGCCTATGCTGACCGACGTGGGTTGCGGGACGCCTGCGTAGCTGGTGACCAGGCAGAGCGCGGTGAACGCCACCGCCAGGAGCGGGAGGATGATCGCCAGGCCGGCCGGGATGCGGGCGAGATAGAGGGCCAGACGCGACCGGCCGGTGATCACCAGGTGGCGGAACATGCCCTCGCTCAGGTCCGTCGTCCCGGCGGACGCGCCGAGCGCGGCGGCGCTGAGGAACCCGAACTCGGCCATCAGGTTGGCCAGGGCCTGGAAGATGCCGGGGCTGCCGGCCGGCCCGTAGCTCGCGGGATCGACCGCGTGGAAGATCAAGCGGAGGCCAAGGATGAGGACCGTCGGCCCGACGGTCAGCAGCGCGACGACGATGACGAGGCCGCGGCGCTTGCGCAGTTCCAGGTTCTTCGTGGCGATGAGGGGCCAGCTGGGCGCCCAGGCAACAGTCATGACGGCTCTCCCAGCCGGCTCGTCACGGACAAGAACCAGTCCTCCAGCGACGTCCGGATCTCCTGAAGGCCGTAGACCGCGATCCCCGCTCCGACGAGCCTGGCGTTGATGTCGGCGACGAGCTCGCGCGACGCTCCGGCGGGCAAGGTGACGGTCAGCCCGCCTTCGGTGAGGGTCGCGCCCGCGGCGATCCCGGCCTCGTCGATGAGCTTCGCCGCCCGGGCCGGTTCGGCGCAGTCCACCTGCACGACGGTGCCCGCACCACGGGTCAGCTCGTCAATCGGGCCCTGACGGATCACCCGCCCGTGGTCGACGATCGCCACCGCATCGCAGGTGCGTTCCACCTCGTCCAGCAGGTGCGATGACAGCATGACCGTTCGCCCCTCCTCGACCAGGCTCTGGATCATCTCCCGCATCTCGTGCATCCCGGCCGGGTCGAGCCCGTTCATCGGCTCGTCCAGGATCAGGAGTTCCGGGTCACCGAGCAAGCACGCGGCCACCCCCAGGCGCTGGCGCATGCCCATCGAGTAACTCGCCACCTTGTCACCGGCTCGGTCGGCCAGGCCGACCCGGGCCAGTGACGGCGCGATCCGGCTGTCCGCGTCGCCGCCCCTGGCCGCGGCGAGCAGGCGGAGGTTCTCCTGCCCGGTCAGGTGCGGGTGGAAGCGAGGCTCGTCGACGATCGCGCCGACCCGGGCGAGGGCCCGGCTGCGCTGCGCCGGGACCGGGCGGCCGAGCAGGGACATCGTGCCGCTGGCGGCCCGGGTCAGGCCGAGCAAGGTGCGGATCAGCGTGGTCTTGCCCGCACCGTTCGGCCCCAGGTAGCCGAAGGCGGAGCCGCGCGGGACGAGCAGCTCGACCTCGTCGACGGCGACGTTGGTCCCGAACCGCTTCGTGAGGCCGTGGGTCTCGACCGCCGGGGTGGTCTGCAGCTGGATGGCGTTCACGGTGGGAATCGTGCTCCCATCAGCGACTCGCTGTCATCGTGCGCGAGGATCATCTCTTGCGTCATCCCCGAGGCTGACACGGGCTCGTTCAGGCCGTGGTGACGAGCCCGGATTCGTAGGCAAGGACGACGAGCTGGGTCCGGTCGCGGGCACCGAGTTTGGTCAGGATCCTGCTCACGTGCGTCTTGACCGTCGGGAGGCTCACGTGCAGCGTCTCGGCGAGTTCGGCGTTGGAAAGCCCCCGGGCGACCAGCGACAGTACCTCGCGCTCGCGTTCGGTGAGTTCGTCCAGGCCCCGGGGTGTTCGCCTCGGTACCGTGGCCCCTTCGGCGAAGTGGGCGATGAGCCGGCGGGTCACGCTCGGGGCCAGGAGGGCCTCGCCGGCGGCGACGGTGCGGATCGCGCTCAGCAACTCCTCGAGCGGGCGGCTCTTCAGCGCGAATCCGCTCGCCCCCGCCCGCAGTGCCTCGAAGACGTACTCGTCCAGGTCGAACGTCGTCAGGATCAGCACCCGGGGCACGTGTGCGGCCCGGTCGACGATGATCTGCCGGGTGGCCTCGATTCCGTCCATCACCGGCATCCGGACGTCCATGACCACGACGTCCGGGGCGAGGCTCGCCGCGAGCTCGACCGCCTGCCGGCCTTCGGCCGCCTCGCCGACGACCTCCAGGTCGTCCTCGGCGTCGATCAGCGACGAGAACGCGGTACGCAGCAGCGCCTGATCGTCGACGACGAGGACCCTGATCGTCACATCGCACCCTCGATCGGGACCTCGGCGATCACCCGGAAACCGCGATCGGCGGTCGGCTCGGCGACGAGCCAGCCGCCGAACGCGCCGATCCGCTCGCGCATCCCGACGATCCCGTGCCCGGTCCCGTGGCTGTCGCTGCCTGCCGGGTGCCCGGTTGGCCCGCCGTCATCGGTGACGCCGAGGCGGACCTGATGAGCCGAGACGGCGAGGTCGACCGTGGCGCGGGCTCCCGGTGCGTGCTTGACGACGTTGGTGAGGGCCTCCTGGACGACGCGATAGACCGACAGCTCGAGCGCCGGAGAGAGCTGGCGATCGGTCCCGGACAGCTGCAGGTCCACCGGTGTCCCGGCGGCCCGCACGGTCTCGACGAGCTCCTTGACGTCGACAAGCCCCGGGGCCGGGGCCAGGGCGGCCGTTCGGGTTTCTTCGTCGCGCAGCAGACCGAGGACGACCCGGAGCTCCTCCTGGGCCGTTCGGCCTATTGTCTCGATCGATTCGAGCGCGGTGCTCGCCTCCTCCGGCCGCCTGCCCATAAGACGCCGGCCGACCCCGGCCTGGACGGTGATCACCGCGAGGGTGTGGGCCACGACGTCGTGCAGCTCGCGAGCGATGCGGACCCGCTCTTCGCGGACCTGCTGGCGGGCGAGCTCGGCCTCGGCGGCGCGCTCCCGCTCCGCCTGCTCGGCCAGTCCGGCCTGGTAGCGCCGCCGGGCCGCGACGCTGTCGCCGATGAACCAGGCCGCCGCCAGCGGCAGGAGGGCTTCGATGGCCTCGGTGGCGGGAGATACGTGGCGGACCGCGAACGTCGCGTACACGAGCGCTCCGCCTAGGGCCGCGGCGCTGGCCGCGGCGGCGGTGATCGATACCCGTCTCGGCAGGCGGGAGGCGGCAAAGTACGAGGCGAACCCGAGCACGACGGCGAACGGCAGGGAGCCGATGCCCCTCGTCGTGAGCAGCACCTTCGCGACCGTCGCGGCCGCCAGCACCGCCAACGGCCAGCGTCGCAGGAGCGCGATCGGGCTGCAGGCCACGCCCACGAGGAGGAACTGCGGCCCGCGCTGATGCGGGTTCGGCCCGGCCGTGACGGCCAGCGCTACCAGCGCGGTGCACACGGCGAGCACGGCACTGGCCAGCCACTGACGCCGGCTGATCGCAGCGGGAAGAGTTGGGCGCAGCGGGCCCTCGGCCGGATGATCCCTAGCCACGGTACTGACGCTAACCAGCGCATGGGCTCAGCGCATCGGTCGCAAGGATGACGCGGGCTCAGAGGCCCAGGATCTGTGCCTTCTTGGCGGCGAACTCCTCCTCGGTGAGGATGCCCTGGTCCCTGAGGGCGGCAAACTGCTTGAGCTGTTCGATCTCCGGGCTCTCGGTGGCTGCGGGTGCGGCGGGTTCATCCGCTGGAGCAGGGGCAGGCGGGGCAGCCTGGTCCTGGGCGGCCGCGGCGCTCCTCTGCGCGGACCTGGCTCCCATGTTGGCTGCGGTCCCGGCCACGACCGCGGTGGTCGCTATTCGCGCAATGGGTCGACGTCGTCGCAACGGCATGTCAATCGCCTCCTGTTGTTCTGGTTGTTCTGGCGCCGCTGGCGGGGGCCATTCGGCGCGGATGGTGTGGGCTTGCCGATCTCAGTCGAGGGTGTCGGCCAAGGCGCCCATCACCTGTTCGATGATCTCGCGTGGGATTCGTGCGCCTTCGAGGATGACTCCGTTGGCATTGCGCACTGCCGCTGCGAACGGGGCCGCCCAGGTGTCCTCCCAGATGAGCACCGCCGCTGAGGAGTTCGGCTCGAGGCTCAGAGCGGCGTGAGCGATGTCTTCGTCGTTGAGAATCCCGCCTATCTCGCCGTCGAGGCCGGCGAACGCCGCCAGCTCCTCGACCGCGTCGTACTCGACCACGTCCACATGGCCGTCGGCATCTTTGCTGATGAAGGTGAGGTCGATGATCCTGACCAGTCCGCTGTCGATGAGCTTGGCGAGCTCCGGCACGATCTGACCGGTGAACTCGTTGCCCGGGAAGCCGAGAATCAAATATTCCACCGGACCGATGCTCATGGCTTGTCTCCCTTCGGGCCCCGGCGACCGCGGAGCACCACAACGACAAGTCTCCGAAGAACGAACGAGAAGGCCGTCACCCTCAGAGGATGATTCACGGGGAAGCGGCACCCCCAGGGCAAGCGATCGACGGCAGTGCAGCACGCTGGCATGGATGATCTCCAGAGGGACTGGCAGGTCGCCGCTTGACGACACGAGGACCTATCCGGGCTGCGCGAGATCCACGGCAGCGGCCTAGGCGTTGACCCCGATCGTGACGACCTTGCGAGGACGTCCGCGGGGGCGCTTACGCGGCACGATCGCGCCGCGCATCAGCAACTCGCCGCCCCAGACGCCCCAGGGCTCCCTGCGCTCGAGCGCGCCGGCCAGGCAGGCCAGCCTGGCCGGGCATCCCCGGCACATCGCCTTCGCCTGCTCCACGTCCTGCGGAGACTCGGCGAAGAACAGCTCCGGATCCTCCGTGCACGGCAGATCCAGGCTCAGCCCTGTGGTCTCCTGCCCGCCGACGGTGGCATCGCGCCACTGCATCGGCGCCATCACCTTTCGTTCCCCGTTCTCCCTCGGCTGCGGGACCGTGGTCAACGGTGACGGGCCGGCCGTCATCCGGATCCCAGCCGCGGTCTTGCCGCGTTCGGCCTGGTAGATGCCGTAGTAGGAATTGACCATCATCGCCTCCCAGGTGATCCTCCGTAGGCGGTTAGTGGTGGCGGTCCGCCTGCGCTTGTACGACTAACGCCCCGGGCTCAGCCGGACAAGCGATTCGCCGCCAGGTACCAGACTCGCCGTAAGCCCGCCGCTGCCGCATCGGGCAAATGCCATATCCTCGCCGCCCGCGCGGCCTTACCGCCTAAGGCGCCTCGTGCGCGAGTCGTCGTGTCATGCCTGGCGGAGGACCTCGACGGTGCCGTGGCTGCCGTCGACCCTGATCCGGTCGCCGGTGTGCAGGCGCATGGTGGCGTTGCCGCATCCGACGACGGCGGGGATGCCGAGTTCGCGCGCCACGATCGCGGCGTGGGACAGCGGCGCGCCGACGTCGGTGACGACCGCGGCGGCACGGGGAAAGACCAGCGTCCAGCCGATGTTGGTGACCGTGGTGACGAGGACATCGCCGTCGCCGAGCTGGGCGGCGTCCTCGGGGGTGAGAAGTATGTGCGCGGTGCCTTCGACCACGCCGGCGGCGCCGGGGAATCCGGTGATCGTGTCGTCCGGCCTGGCCGTCTGGGCGCGCTCGTCGTAGTAGTCGCTGCGCCGGTCCGGGTCAGCCGCCCAGCGGATGGGGTCGAACCGGCCGCGGATCAGCGCGGGATATGGCGGCAGGGCTCGGTAGGTCTCGTACGTGGCCCGCCGGGCGGCCACCTTAGCGAGGGGTGCCCGGTCGCCGCGGAGCAGGTCGAAGGTCTCCGGCATCTCAAGGAAGAACAGGTCATCGCCATGCCCGGTGAGCTGCCCGGCGCGCCGCACCCAGGTCCGCGCCACCCACGCCGACCGTGCGACCTCGGATCTGGCCGCCTCGCGGTCACGGGCGACGGGCGCCCAGCGCGCGACGAGCTTGCGCGCCGCGCGCGCCTTCCCGGGGTCCTGGCGTGCCAGCCGCTCCCAGGCCGCGGCGCGGGCCGCCTCCTGCTTGGCCAGCAGCGCGCCGACGTCGCGGGCGGTGCCGCCGACGGCGGCGAGCTGCCCATCGATCCAGGCCGGATCCTCGGCCGGTCGCGGGATCGACAGCTCCACCTCGTGGGAGCCGCGGTGTCCGTACCGGCCGGCGAAGGCGTCCCGGTCCATGTCGCCCCGGGCGAGCCGGGCCAGCCCGGAAACCGGCCCGAGACTAGCCAGGAGAGCACCGTCGGCCTGCTGGCCGGACAGCAGCAGGGCCGAGTCGGCCTCGCCGACCAGCGTGGCCAGCTTGCCGGGAACGGACAGCAGCGTGGTGCCGTGTGCCGTCGCGGCGGCGAGCATGTCGCAGGCCTCTTCGACCAGCGCCCTGACCTTGGCTGGCCACAGGCTGGCCAGCACCGCGGGGTCGGTGGTCTGCTCGATCTCGGCGCGCAGCCGGTCGCAGCGGCCCGGCGCACTGGCGAGGAACTCCGGCGTCCGCTTCTGGCTCGCGCGGATTCGGCGCGCCATCACGACCACCGCGGGCACCGTCAGCCGGATGGCCTTCCAGCGAGGAAGCCGCGGACGCGGGATCTCCCCGACCGGAGGGAGCTTGCCCAGGACCGGGCCCAGCAGTACGGCGAACCGGCGCGGCGAGATGCCGACCAGGGCTTCGAGCGAGATTGACATGCTCACGTTCGCGTAGAAGCGTCCGCCGATCCGCCCGTAGCCACGGTAACCGGGCAGGCTCGGCGGGAAGGTCATCCGCGACATGAGCACTTCGACGAACGACCAGGTGGCAGGCGTCATGACATCCGGAAGAGCCTCGCCGAGGTTGCCGTTGCTCCACAGGTAGTCCCCGTCCAGGCTGTCGTTCCACTGCTCGCCAGGCCCGGCGGCCGGGCGGGAAGCAGGAGCCGTGACCGGCCGGGCCTGGACCACGGACAGCTCACCAGCGGCGAGCGCCCACTCGACGTCCACCGGCTCGTCGTACAGCTTTTCGATGGCCAGGCCGACCCGGGCCAGCTCGCCCGCCTGGGCCGGCGAGAGCACCGCCGCCGAACGCAGGCCGGGCGGCGTGCCTGCCGCCCGCGTGGCCGTGCCGTCGGCCACGGTCATCGTCTCCTTGCTGCCCACCTGGTAGCTGACGAGCGTCCCCGACTCCCGGTCGACGACCGCCACGTCAGGGGTGACCTCGCCGGCGACGACGGACTCGCCGAGGCCCCAGTTCGCGCTGATGACAACCTTGTTGTGACCGCCGTCGACCGGGTCGACGGTGAACATGACACCAGCGGCCTCGGCGGGCACGAGCTGCTGCACGACGACGGCGATGCTCACCTCGCCAGGCTCGACGCCGCGTCGAGCGCGATAGCCGATGGCCCGCGCCGACCATAGCGACGCCCAGCACCGCTTGACCGCGTCGAGCACGGCCGCCTCGCCACGGACGTTGAGGTACGTGTCATGCTGCCCGGCAGCAGACATGCCGGGCAGGTCCTCCACGGTCGCCGAGGACCGTACCGCGACCGGCACGTCGTCGCCGAGGCGGGTGTAGGCCCCGGCGATCGCAGCGGCCGACCGGGCCGGCACGGGCCAGCCGGCGAACAGCTCACCGATGCGCGCGGAGGCCGCACCGAACGTGGCCGTGTCGGACACGTTGACAGCCGCCATGGCCGCCAGCACCGGTTCGCGCAGACCGCCACGGCCGGTGAAATCGAGATACGCGCCGGTGGTCACACAGAACCCCGGCGGGACACGGAACCCGGCGCGGGCCAGCCGGGCCAGCGAGGCGCCCTTGCCCCCGACCACCCCAGGAACGGCACCCGGGTCATCCAGAGCCATCACCAGCGCTACCTGAGCATCCACGTGGAACCTCCCGGTCAGCGCCGGATGCCGAGTTCGAAGAGGCGCACGAGCTCCCCGGCGTAGGCCCCGAGGTCGGTACCAGGGTCGTCAC
>DAIOWL010000020.1:10087-15769 GCA_036758545.1 Streptosporangiaceae bacterium
CGACTCATTGGAAGAGGACAATTGTGTCTTCCGGCGCGACAGTTCCCGGCGCGGCGGGGCGTCCGCTGACCGACTTCGAGCAGGTACTGCTCGCCGTGATCGCCAGCGAGCCGCGTTCGGGGTACGGGCTGAAGAAGATGTTCAACGCCTCGCCCGCGAGCGTGTACCAGCCCAGCCCGGGTGCGTTGTATCCGGCGCTTCGGCGGCTAGAGGAGCGCGGCCTGCTGCGCGCCGAACAGCAGGTGTCCAGCGGGCGTCGCGCGCTGCGCCAGTATCACGTGACCGACGCCGGCCAGGCAGTATTCCTGGAGTGGCTCCGGCGGCCGGTGGTCCCGGCGACGGTGGCGGTGGACCTCGGGCAGCACCTGATGCGCTTCTCGCTGATGGAGAAGTACCTGGAGCGGGCCGAGGTGATCGCGTTCCTGGCGGATCTGGGGGGTGCCCTGGACGGGTTCGTCACGGGGGTGGAACAGTTCGCCGCCGCGCGGCAGGGGACGCTGGGCCAGCACGCGGTGCTGGCGCTGGAACACGGGATCGCTGTTCACCGGGCCAGCCTGGAGTGGGTTCGGTCGGCCATGGCAGCGCTCGGCGAGACGTCTGACGCTGCGTTAGCGGCGCAGTCCCCGGGTCAGATCGGCCGGGTCAATGCTCACGGCGAACGGACGGGTGACAGCGAAGGGCGCTGATGTTTCTGCCACCAGAACGTAACCGCCATCCCGCAACTCGAAGACGGTCAGTTCCGGCTGGGGCGGGTCCGGGTTCAGGATCCAGTACGACGGGACGCCGAATCTCTCGTACGCGGCTTTCTTCCTGTTCAGGTCGATGAGAGCGGTGCTCGGCGACCGGATCTCAACGACAAGCAGAGGCGGCTCGGTGAACTTCGCGCCGCCGATCTCGTCCATGCGGACCACCACGAGATCGGGATCGAACTCGGTCTGCGGGCCGAGCATGACGGCGGGCTCGGGCACGACGCAAAGGTCTTCGGGGCAGGCGTCGGCCAGTGTACGGAGCAGACGCATCGCCACGAACTGGTGAATCGTCGTCGGCCGGGGACTCACGACGAGCGCTCCGTCGATTAGTTCATACCGACGGCCGTCATCGGGCATCCGGTCCAGCTCGGCGACGGTGAACGGGCGGCCGGCGGCGGGCCAGGCCTCGGCGATCGTCACGACACTCATGGTGCCCCCTTGGCCGACTCGACGATAGGTCCGGCGGCGTTATCGTCAGGAGGTGATGTGCCCGCCTGGCCGCTGGCGGACAAAAGGGACCGCCGCGACAGGCGGCCGGGCGATACGAGGGGGCAGCCATGACGAAACCGGGCACAGACTCGCGGCAGTGGGTGGTGGTGGACGAGGGCTGGGGTCGTAAGGCGGCGGACTTTGCCACGCTCAGCGAGCCGAGTAACTGCCGGGAGTATGTCGCTATGCACCACCGGCTGGGCGTCGATGCCGGGGACCGGCTGCTGGACGTGGCGTGCGGGTCCGGGCTGGCGATCGAGCTGGCCCACCTCCGCGGCGCTTCCTGCTCGGGTATCGATGCCTCGGCCAGGCTGGTCGCGGTGGCCCGGGACCGGAACCCGGACTGCGACATCAGGACCGGCGACATGCACGCCCTGCCGTGGGATCCGGCATCCTTCGACGTCGTCACCAGCTTCCGCGGGATCTGGGGCACCACACCCGAGGCGGTCGCCGAGATCTACCGGGTGCTCCGGCCCGGCGGGCGGGCCGGGCTGACGGTGTGGGGTCACCTGAAGGCCTCTGCGGGAGCCTGGGCGCTGGCACCGTTCCGCCTGGCCGCGGCGGAGAAGGTCGGCAACCAGGCGGTGATGGTCTCGCTCGGCCGGCCTGGTGCGGGCGAGCAGCTCCTTCAGTCCTACGGATTCGCCGATGTCGAGCGCGTGGACGTCCCGTTCGCGTGGGAGTTCGCGGACCCGGAGATGTACGCGCGCGCTCTGGCCGCTACCGGCCCGGCGTATGAGGCCATTCAGAACGTGGGCGAGGCTGAGTTCCATCGCGCCGCCGTCGAGCAGGCACAGGAGCAGTTGCGCGATGGCCTGCCCTTGCGTGCCGACATCAACGTCGTGGGCTACCTGGCCCGCAAACCCGAAGGAGCCGAACGCGCATGACCGCCAGCTTTCTCCGCGAACCCCCGGTGTCCCCCCGCGTGCAGGCGCTCTACGACGAAGATCTCGCCGACGACGGCTACGTGGCGAACCTGTCACGGCTGTGGGCGCACCAGCCAGATACCCTCGAGCGGCTGTTCGAGCTGATGTCACAGGCATTCACGCCGAGCGGCCTGACCTTCCGCCAGCGCGGGATCCTGGTGACCGCGGCCGCCTCGGCCCTCGGTGACTCGTACTGCTCGCTGGCATGGGGCGGCAAGCTGGGCAAAGCGTCGGACGCTGCCACCGCAGCGGGGGTCCTGAACGGCAGCGACGCCGGGCTGACCGATCAGGAGAAGGCCATGGCGGCCTGGGCCCGGAAGGTCGCCACGGACCCGAACGCGACGACGCCCGCCGATATCCAGGCGCTCCGCGATTGCGGGCTCGATGACGGGCAGATCTTCGCCATCACCAGCTTCGTGGCTTTCCGCCTGGCATTCTCCACGATCAATGACTCTCTCGGCGCCCAGCCTGACGCGCAACTCGCCCGGTCCGTGCCGCAGGAGGTGCGCAAGGCCGTGACCTACGGCCGGCCTGTAGCTACCTGATGGGTCATCGGCCGCGGCCGAGACTGGCCAGGAACCGGGTCTGAGGGGTGGCGCCTGGCGGGACAGGCCGTTCCGCGGCGAGCGCACCGGCGGCCCGGAAGAGTTCCAGTTGTGGTTCGATGACCTGGCGGCATGCTTCCATGAGGTCGGGGTCGAGCGCCGTGTCCTGCCCGGTAGCGATGGCCAGGTCCCAGCCGTGGATGAACACGTCGATAAACCGGTGCCCGGCATAGACCGATCCTGGGACTGGCCCGTAGGAGACGGCGCAGGGTGCATCGAGGGCGCCCGGGCGCAGGAAAGCGGCGACAGCGGCCTTCGCTGAGGTGGCGTATGACCTGGCGGGGTCGGGGCCGAGGACGTCCCCGTCGAGGCGGCTGCCGACGCTCTCGATTGTTGCCCCGGCGGCGAGTTCGGCCGCCCACAGGTTCCCTGAGACGACATGGTTGAGCAGGGCGCGCGCGTCCCAGCCCGCGCAGGGCGTGGCGGCGTGCCAGCGGCCGGCCGGGATGCCGGACACGATGCGGCCGGTGACGTCCAGCGCCTGAGCGTGCAGTTCGGCGATGCCGGTCATGATGTGACGCCAGTGTCGTGCGTCACCAGCAGCGACGCGATCCGTTCGGCGATCATGATGGTGGGTAGGTGGGTGTTGGCCGATGGGATGTCCGGCATGATCGACGCGTCCGCGACAACGAGGCCGCCGGTGCCGTGGACGCGGCCGGCTGCGTCCACGACGGCCCCGGCCGCGGGGTCGGAACCCATGGCACAGGTGCCGACCGGGTGGTGGTAGGTCCACGTGTTGCGGCGGATCCACTGGCGGAGCCGCTGGCGGTCTCCTGCGGCGACGCCTGATCCCGGTGCCAGTTCCTCCCCGCCGGACAGTTCGGCGATGGGGCCGCTCCCAGCCGGTTCCCGGATCCGGATCAGGCCGTCGGCGAGCCGGTCGAGGTCGCGGGGATCGCGGAAGTATCCCAGATCGATGCGCGGGGCGGCGGACGGGTCGGCCGAACGCAGCCGCACCGTCCCGCGGGAGGCGGGCTTGAGCAGCGCCACGCCGATGAAGAACGTCCCGTGGTCACCGTCGCCGAACGGCCCGCCCACGATGTATTGCAGGTCCGGCGGGCCATCCCCGGCGGCGTCTGTGCTGTGCGTGGTCGCGACCACCTGGAACAGCGGGGCCGGGCGGACCGGGCGGGGATATCCGAAGTCGAGCGACACGGCGGGGTGGTCGGCCAGGTTGGCGCCGACGCCGGGCAGGTCCGCCACGACGGGAATGCCGAGTTCACGAAGGTGCCCGGCGGGGCCGATGCCCGACCGCAGCAGCAACGCCGGGGTGCCGTATGCGCCAGCGCACAAGATCACCCGGGGGGCCCGGATCTCGCCGCCCGTGGCCAGCCGCACGCCGGCCACCTGGTCCCGCTCGACCAGTAGGCCGCTGACTTCGGTACCGCAGCGCACCGTGAGGGCCGGCCGTGACCGGCCGGATGGCAGGTAGGCCAGCGCGGTGCTGATGCGCTCACCATGGAGCGTGTTGGTCGGTAGCGCGGCGACGCCGACGGCGCCGGGAGCGTTCGCGTCCGGCACCCACGTGCAGCCAGCTTGCTCGAGCGCCTTCAGGCCGGCCTGGGCCACGTCGGTGAACTCGTCATCGCGGTACCGCCGGATCGGCAGCGGGCCGCCATCGCCGTGCCATGCTGCCTCGCCGAAATCTGCGTCATTCTCCAGCCCGGTGAAAAACGGCAGCACCTCATCGAACGACCACCCGTCGTTACCGGCTTGCGCCCACGCGTCGTAGTCCGCCGGATGGCCGCGCAAGGCGAACGTCGCATTGGTTGAGGAGCATCCGCCCAGCAGCTTGCCCCGTGGTAGCGGCCGGGCCACGCCCGCGGCGTCCGGCTCGGCGACGTACCCCCAGTCGTGGCCGGTGGTAGGCCGCCAGCCGTCCCGCACGTCGGCGGGCATCAGCGCCCGGTGGTCGGGCCCGGCTTCGAGCAGCAGCACCCGGCGGGTTCCGTCCTCGCTCAGCCGGGCAGCGACCACGCAGCCCGCGGCCCCGCCGCCGACCACGACGACGTCATAGCTGGCTTCCAGCTTGTCCTGGCCGGCGCTCATGATGGCCTCCCTGCCGTCGGCGGCGATGCCGAACTGTCAGCCACCAGCCTCCGCGGGCCCCGTCTTCGGCTCCGTCAACGCAGCGTCAACTGCGGGCTTGCTCGCCATCCCCGCGCTAAGAGCCAAGGAGGCCGCTCAAGATGCGCGCGAGGATGTCGCGGTAGCGGTCGGCAGGCTCCGCGGCTGGGTTGGAAGGGCTCACTTGCGCTGGTGAGGCCGGTGCGAGCAGGCCCGCGAGCTGGGGGTAGCGGCCGGTAGCCAGGGCGTGGTTCAGGTAGGCGGCGTTGCGCTGCTGCCGGGCTGAGCCGCCACCGAGCTCGTTCTGCACGAACAGTGCGGTCGTGGTGTTGAGGATCGCGAAGGCTTCCAGCTTGGCGGCCAGGCTGGCGGGGTGCGCGGCGAGCGCTTGCAGGACGCGCTCGAGCAGGACGAGGCCGTTGGGGCCGAGCACCGACCTGGTGATGAGCAGGGGCGGAAGCCACGGGTGACGCCGCATGATCGCGCGCGCCTGGTCGCCGACGTCGAGGAGGTCGGTGAGCCAGTCACCGGTCGGCGCCGCGAAGACGTACTCAGAACCCGTGGCGTCGATCATCAGGTCGAGCAGGTCCTCCCGGTTATCGACGTAGCGGTACAGGGACGCCGCGCCGGTCCCGAGCTCGGTGGCGACCCGCCGCATCGAGACCGCGTCCAGGCCCTCCCGGTCGGCGATCGTGACGGCGGCGGCCGTGATCTCCGCGCGGGACCGCTGCGCCGGGCGCCCGGTGGCCGCGTGCTCAGGGCGCATCCAGATGACGTCCCGGGGTTCCTCCGGTGCCATTCCGCCTCCTGGCGCCTCGTCTGGCGAACGTCGCACTTTGCGAACGC
>DAIOWL010000020.1:15779-19823 GCA_036758545.1 Streptosporangiaceae bacterium
CTCAGAACCCGTGGCGTCGATGAGCTGGTGCCCGTGGCTTCCATGTCGCCGCCTATGATCAGCGCGACGCTGGCCAGTCCACCCACTTCCCGGATACCGGGTCCGCCAGCCCGATCGCCGCGGTCCTGCGCAGGCGCTCCGCCGCTTACACCGCCGAGGACATGACCGATGATGCGGTCGCGGTCCTCGATGCCCTCGGCTGGGACTCGGCGCACCTGTTCGGCCATTCGATGGGCGGCCAGCTGGCCCAGCGCACCGCCCTGCGGCATCTCGGCCGGGTCCGCAGCATCACCTCCTCGGCCTCACTGCCCGGCGACGTCGGCCGCCTGGGGGCGGCCCGGTACGTGCGCCTGGGCACCGTGGCCCGGCTGGCCCGGATGAGGTTTCCCGAGGGACATGACGGTGACATCGCCCTGGCCGTCGCCGCCACTCGCGCCATCGCGTCCCCGGCCTACCCCGTCGACGAGCAGGAAGTGCGCCGGATGGCCGAACGGGACCAGGTCAGCGGCATCCGCGACACCGCGGCGCAGAGCCGTCAGGCCGGCGCGAAATGGCACGGCGGCCGGCTATCCGAGCTCCACCTGCCGGCCCTGGTCCTGCACGGCGCGCAGGATCCGCTGCTGCGCCCCGCCGCCGCGCGGCGCACCGCCGCGGCGATCAGTGGTGCCCGGCTCGTCATCTTGCCCGGAGTCGGGCATTACCTGCCTGCCGCGGTGTACCCGCAGGTGGCCGACGAGGTGCGGGCGCTCGCCGACCGGGCCGCCACGGCCGCGCCGAAGCCGGGCTAGGCTTGCGCCCGTGGCCCCCGCGGTAGCACCGGCGGTGTGCTGGGCATACTTGCAGATGTGAACCCGGTTAGGCTGCTCCGCCGGATCGCGGTCACCGTGGTAGGCACGGTGATCCTCGCCGTCGGCGTGGTGCTCTTGGTGGCACCCGGGCCTGGCCTGGTCGTAATAGCGCTGGCGCTGGCCGTATTCGCCATCGAGTATCAATGGGCCAGACGCAATCTTGCCGCCGTGCAGGAACGAGCCCGTTCGGCGGCCCTCAAGGCAGCGGCCAGCCGCGTGGCCACGGCCTCCGCCGTCCTTTTCGGCATTGGCGCCATCGGCCTGGGCGTGGTGCTGATATTCACGGATTTGCTGCCATTGTCCGGCGTGGGAACCGGTTTGGGTGCCGCCGTCGGGGGCCTGACCGTGCTGCTGACCGTGGCCTACGGCGTCCGGGAGATGCGGAATGCCGAGAAGGCCGAGGAGAGCGAAGACGCTGAATAGGTTCGGGCGGTAGAGCTGGCGGACGCCGGCTGCACCGGGTGGCGAAAGAGCAGCTACAGCCTCCCGGAATGACTGCCTTGCCGTTCTGGCCCAGGCCAGTGCCCCGCGTCCGCAGGCTGCTGTCATAATCTGACTCATGCCGGATCTTGCGGGATACGTTGCCGGCCCGGGCGAGGGGGTACCCGGAGGCGGTCCGGACGTGAAGGCCACGGCGGCGACCACCGCCGGCGCGCTGACCGTGATGGAGTCGGTCGTCAGGCAAGGACCGCCACGTCACGTCCACGCCTACGAGGACGAGTGCTTCTACGTGCTTGAGGGCACCGTGACCGGGACGTGCGGCGACGAGGCGTTCGAGGCGGGTCCGCGCAGCTTCGTCTTCCTGCCGCGCGGGCTCGCGCATACCTTCCGCGCCGCTGAAGGCGAGGCCCGGGTGCTGATGATCGCCGTCCCCGGCGGCATCGAGCACTACTTCGGCGAGATCAACAACGCCGCCACCGTCGCGGAGCAGGAGCGGATCGGCGCCAGATACGGAATCCGGGTCGTCTGAGCAGCCCCGCGGCCACCGGCGCCCAGCGCACCCAAGGGCTACAAATGTTCGCGATCTATCCAGTTACGCGTGGAATAGCCCTTAATCTGCCCGGCTAGTGGCGGTCCGCGACTTGAAGGCCTCGCACGAGGCGAAGCTAATGGTCTCACAGGAGGCCTGTGAGCATGTCCCAGGGCGTGCGTGTTCTGGTGACCCATCGACGTAATCTGCGTGAAAGTCTGAGCTGTACCGGGCGGCATCGCTGCGAACCCGGCGGGAAGACAAGACCCGGCCACGCCTGATCCTTCCTCGCCCGGACTTGGGATCACTGATCTGGGCTCTATGTCCCCACGCCGTTCTTTGAACCTCACTCGTCACATTAGTTTTTCTATTCGATATACATCGAGAATGCTGGTAGTTCAGGTTTGTTTGCGGTATTATGTTCGAAGAACAATACTTCTGCCGAACGGATGTGGTTCATGCCTTCGGTACCAGCCCCCGAGGACCCCGGGCGGGACGAGGATCCCGCCTGGCTGGACCGCGACCCGATGACGGCGGCGGAGCGGGAGGCGTGGCTGGACCGGCTGTGCGCGCAGGACGACGACCCGTCCGACGCCCCGCAGGAGTACTGGGACCCTGAGTCGTGCGCGCCGCCGCCGGGGCAGGATGAGCTGACTCCCGCGGAGCTGGCCGGGATCGCCGACGCCGCGGCCGATGAGATGCTCGCGCTGGACGCGGCGAGCACCGGGCGGCGGGGACCGGGGCAGGCCGGGTCGGCGCGGACCTTCCCGGGTGAGTCGGCGAGCCGGGCGGCCGGGTTCGGGACCGGGATGGCGTGGGACGTGACGCCGGGCTGTCCCCAGCTGGCGGTGGCCGCCGACGCCGCGGTGGGCGGCGGCGGGCCGGGGGACTCGTTCGGCGGGGTGGCTGATCATGAGCTGATCGGGCTGGTGTGCGCCTTCGACCGCGCCGAGGCGCACATGGCCGCCCGCAAGCTGGTCGCGATCGCGGAGGTGTTCCGGCGCAACCCCGAGGACGGCTTCGAGCCGGAGCCGGGGCGGATGCCCGCGGTGGTGCACGAGTTCACCCGGGATCAGCTGGCCCTGGCGCTGGGCGAGTCCCGGGACCGGGCGGACTGGCTGCTGACCGTGGCGTGGCACCTGGCCACCCGGCTCGGCGGCACGCTGGGCGCGCTGGCCGACGGGATCATCAGCCGGGGCAAGGCCGAGCTGATCGTCCGGCTCACCCAGCACCTGTCCGATGACGAGGCCCGGAAGGTGGAGGCGAAGATCTTGGGCCGGGCCGGGCGGCTGACCCCGGGCGGGCTGCGCTCCGCGCTGGCCCGGGCGGTGATGGAGGCCGCCCCGGAGACAGCCCGGCAGCGGCGGGAAGCCGCGGCGAAGGCGGCGCGGGTGGAGCGGTGGGCCGAGGATTCCGGTAACGCCGCCCTGATGGGCCGCGAACTGCCGCCCGATGAGGTACTGGCGTGCGACCAGCGGATCAGCGCCTGGGCGGGTGAGCTGCGCACGGCCGGGCTGGAGGGCGGCATGGACGAGCTGCGCGCCCGCGCGTTCCTGGACCTGGTCCTCGGCACAGACTCCCGGCCTGGCCAGGACGGTGCGGCGGCTCCAGCTGGCGGCGCTGGCAGCGGGTTCGCCGGGCGGGTCACGCTGACCGTGCCGCTGGCGACACTGCTCGGTCTGGACCAGCGGCCCGGCGAGATCCCCGGCATCGGGCCTATCGATCCCTGGCTGGCCCGCGACCTGGCTGCCGCCGCCGCGGCCAACCCCAGGACGACGTGGTGCGTGACGGTAACCGACCAGAACGGCTACGCCGTCGGCCATGGCTGCGCCCGGCCTGAACCCACGGGCCGACGGACACGAGCCGGGCCGGCGGGCGGCCACCGGGCCCGGGACGGCCCCGGATTCTCCTTCACCCCCATCGGGGAGGACGCCCCGGCGGGAGGGTACGGCAGATGGCGGCTTTGCGTCCCCGCCGGCGGGCCCGGCCTGGTGGTCGGACTTGATTCGGTGACTACCGACCCGTGCGAGCACCGGTTCCAGACCCGGGGTCATGATCCCGGGGTCAGGCTGCGGCACCTGGCCCAGGTCCGGCACGCCACCTGCACCAGCCCGGTCTGCCGGCGGCCTGCCGCCCAGTGCGACTTCGAGCACAACACCCCATACCAGGCAGGCGGCCGCACGTGCTTGTGTAATGGCGGTCCGAAGTGTCGTCATGATCACCGGC
>DAIOWL010000021.1:0-19765 GCA_036758545.1 Streptosporangiaceae bacterium
GGCCTCGCGGCTCGCGCTCGGCCCGGCCATCTGCGACACCTGGGCCCGCGACGGCGTCCTGCAGGTGCTGACCCTCGACCCCATGCTCGAGCAGCAGTTCGTCGAGGCGGTGCGGCCGGGGGTGGACCGGCCTGGCCGGCCAGCGGATGGCCGACCGCGGGACCGCGCCAGCGGTCCAGCGGCCGGGCCCGGCCGAACCCCGCGCCCAACCCGCCCGCGGAGCCGGCGGACTCCGGCGGTGGCTCACGGTCCAGTGGTCAGGACGAACCGCCGGCCACGCCGTTCTGGCTGCGCCCGATCCGCCGGGACAAGTAGCGGGCGGCCCCCGTGGACCTCAGTCCCGGCCAGCAGAAGGCCGTCTTCGCCCTGGTCGTCGTGGTGCTGGCCGCGCTCGGCTACTGGCTCATCGTGCCCAGGGTGAGCCACTCGAACGCCCAGGCCCATCCGTCGCCCACTCCGTCCCCCACCGCGTCGGTCCCGTCGCCGCCCGCGTCGGTGCCGCCCACCGTGACCACGACCCCCGCCTCGGCCGGCAGCGTGGACATCTACTCCTGGCTGCCGTTCACCCAGCAGGGCCTGGCCGCCGCGGCCGCGGTGACGCAGAAGTTCCTGGTCGACTACAACACCTACTCCTACACCGAATCCGCCGCCGACTACGTGGCCAGGATGAACGGGCTGATCACCCCCCAGGAGGCCACCACCCTCAAGGGCCTGTACGCCACCCCGGGCGTGGCCAAGATCAGGACCGACCAGAAGCAGACCTCGACCGGGACCGCGTCGATCACCGCGCTGCGGACCTTCGGCCCCTCCAGCCTGACGTTCATCGCCACCGGGACGCAGCACCTGACTACCGCCAAGGGCAGCAGCAGCGGCAGCGCCCAGTACGCGGTCACGGTCACCGGGTCGGGCACCAGCTGGCAGGTCAGTGACATCGAGCTGTCCAGCGTGGGGCAGTCGTGACGAACAAGCTCCTGATCCGCACCGAAACGACCCGGTCGAGCTCGACCAGGCAGGAGCGCGCGCCGCGGATCCTGGTGGTCGGCATCATCGGGCTGCTCGCCGTCGCGGGCCTCGGCCTGCTGGCCGTGCCCATCCTGGTCGGCACGAACGCGTTCTTCGCGGCGAGCGCCGGCTGCTCCGGGCAGCAGACCGGCACCGCCGGGCAGCCGCCGGCCGGCCCCAAGGCCAGGTCGATCCCGTCGAACTTCCTGTTCTGGTACAAGAAGGTCGGGCAGCAGTACGGCGTGCCGTGGACGATCCTGGCCGGCATCGGCACGGTGGAGAGCAACAACGGCCAGACCAGCCTGTCCGGCGTGCACAGTGGCCAGAACGGCTTCGGTGCGGCCGGGCCGATGCAGATCGGCATCGAAGGCGCGTCCGGCAACAGCTGGGGCGGCGCCCCGATCCACCCGGCGGGCCAGGTGGTCGCCGGCGTGGCCACCGACGAGAACGGCGACGGGGTCGCGAACGTGTACGATCCGCCCGACGCGATCGCTGGCGCGGCCAAGTACCTGATCAACGCCAACGTCCAGGCCAACCCGTCGGCGGCCATCTTCTCCTACAACCACCTGCAGTCGTACGTGCAGAGCGTGCTGATGTACGCGGGCCAGTACGCGGGCGGCAACTTCTCCGTGGCGTCCGCGCAGCTGCCGGCAGCCAATACGGCGGCGGGCTGCGTGCAGGCGGCAGGCGGCGTGCCCGCGGTCCAGGCGCCCACCCAGGCCGTGGCCGCCGTGATCTCGTTCGCCGAGCAGCAACTGGGCAAGCCGTACCTGTGGGGCGGCACCGGCCCGGACGCGTTCGACTGCTCCGGCCTGATGATGATGGCCTACCGGGCCGCCGGGATCAGCATCACGCGCACCTCGCAGGCGCAGTGGGCCAGCGAGACCAGGGTCCCCGCCTCCCAGGTCCAGCCGGGTGACCTGGTGTTCTTCGCCGGCTCGGACGGCACCGTCACCGATCCTGGCCACGTCGGCCTGGTGATCGGCGGCGGCAAGATGATCGAGGCGTACGCCACCGGCTTCCCGATCCGCGTCTCCAGCTACGCCAACCGCGGCGCGATCGGCTTCACCGAGCCCTGGGCAGGCGCCAAGGTCACCACCCCGGCCCGCACGGCGCCTCCGGGCGGTACGGGTAGCCCGGGGGCCCCGACCCCGCCGAAGGGCGGCATCCCCATCCCCGGCAGCGCCATCTCCTCCCCACGCGCCACCCGCTAACCCCGCGCTCTCAGGCGCCTCCTACCGCACGGCCAGGTAGATGAAGCTGCCCGCGCCGGCGGCCAGGCAGTAGATCGCGAACGGCGTCAGCGTGCGCTTCGGGTCGCTGAAGTAGCGGACCAGGAACCTGAGCGCGAAGAAGGCGCTGACCCCGGACAGCAGGCTGCCGAACAGGATCGGTCCCCTGATCCCGGCGCCGAGCGGCCCGGTCAGGTCGGGGACCTTCAGCAGGCCGGCGGCCAGGATGACGGGTGCCGACAGCAAGAACGAGAACCGCGCGGCGTCCTGCCGGGTCAGCCCGCGGAACATCCCGGCGACCATGACGGTGCCGTCCCGGCTGATGCCCGGCAGCAGAGCCAGGATCTGCGAGGCGCCGAGGGCGAGCGCGCCCAGCCACCCGGTGCGGCGGACGATACGCTGGTCGGCCTCCACCGCGAGGCTCGCGTGCTGCTGCTTCATCGCCCGCTGCCCGGACGTGTGCCGCCCGCCGCCGCCCTGCGTTCCGGCCGCCACCCCGGCCCTCTGCCGTTCGGTGACCGCCTGCAGGTCGGCCGCTATCTCCTCGGCTTCCCTGTCCGCGTTGCGCCGCCGTGCCCGCTCGCCGGCGAGCAGGATGAACCCGTTCACGAACAGGAACGACGCGGTGAGCAGCGGCTTGCTGAAGACCGTACGGAACGTGTGCTCAAGCGCGATCCCGGCCAGGCCGACCGGGATCGTGGCCAGGATGATCATCCAGGCGAGCATCTGGTCGGTGTCCTGCAGCTGGAACCGCGCGGTGCCTGACGCCGGCGCGATCATGTGCCCGATCGAGGCGAAGAATCCCTTGACGATCCGCAGCCAGTCCCGCCAGAAGTAGATGATCATGGCGGTGGCCGTGGCCACGTGCAGCCCGACGATGAACGCCAGGTACGGCGACTCGGCCGTGGACACGTTCAGGTCCTGCGCCCACGAGCCCCCGATGATCGCCGGGATGAGCACGGCGTGGCCCAGGCTGGAGATCGGGAACAGCTCGGTGATGCCCTGGAGAAGCCCGATCACCCCGGCTTCTGCGTACGTCAGATGCGACATGCCAGCCCTTCGCTCCCCGCCCACCACCGGGCTTAAAAAAAACGAAACCATAATCCCGAACGGTCCGGGCACCTGCCCCGCCCAGCCGTTCCAGCCAGCCCTAAGGCGGACGCAGCGGGTAAGCGTCAGCCCGGCCACCAGTCATCGTAGCCGGGCAACCCAACCGCTCTGCCCGGGTTTCACTCTGTCTTCATGCGCCGGGGGGGTCGCGGGAGGCGGAGCCCCCCGCGGGTCAGGCCTTGCCGGGTACCTTCGGGGTGTCCTTGCGGGGCCGGCGGCCGATCTTGTCGCCCAGCCAGACCAGCGGGTCGTACTTGCGCCCGACCACCCGTTCCTTCAGCGGGATCAGCGCGTTGTCGGTGATCTTGATGTGCTCCGGGCAGACCTCGGTGCAGCACTTGGTGATGTTGCAGTAGCCGAGGCCGAAATCATCCTGGGCTATCTCCCGCCGGTCGGCGGTGTCGGCCGGGTGCATCTCGAGTTCGGCCACCCGCATCAGGAACCGCGGGCCGGCGAAGGCGTGCTCGTTCTCGGTGTGGTCGCGGATCACGTGGCAGGTGTTCTGGCACAGGAAGCACTCAATGCACTTGCGGAACTCCTGTGACCGGTTCACGTCGACCTGCTGCATCCGGAACTCGCCCGGCTTGACCGACGGGTCCGGGGTGAACGACGGGATCTCCCGCGCCTTGGCGTAGTTGAACGAGACGTCGGTGACCAGGTCCCTGATCACCGGGAAGGTCCGCATCGGCGTGATCGTCAGCGTCTCCTCCGGGGAGAAGACCGACATCCGGGTCATGCAGGCCAGCCGCGGCCGCCCGTTGATCTCCATCGAGCACGACCCGCACTTGCCGGCCTTGCAGTTCCACCGGATGGCCAGGTCATTGGCCTGGGTGGCCTGCAGCCGGTGCAGCACGTCGAGGACGACCTCGCCCTCGTTGACCTCGACCTGGTAGTCGGCGAGTTCCCCGGCGCCCGCGTCCCCGCGCCAGACCCGCAGCGCAGTCTTATAGCTGCTCATCGCTCTACTCCTCCGCCTTCCTCGCGGGCGCTTCGCTGGCTTCGGAAGGTTTCTCCTCAGCCGCCTCGGCGCCAGACAGCCCGACGAGCTCTTCCTCGGTCATGTACTTCTTCAGCTCGGAGATGTCGAACAGCTCGAGCAGGTCGGTCCGCATCGGCACGATCGGCTGCCGCTTCAGCGACACGCTGTCGTCGGCGTCAACGGAACAGATCAGGTTCACCTTGCGCCACTCCGGCGACATGTCCGGATAGTCGTCCCTGGTGTGACCGCCGCGCGACTCCTGCCTCTCCAGCGCGGCCTGCGCCACGCACTCCGCAACCACCAGCATGTTCCGCAGGTCCAGGGCCAGGTGCCAGCCCGGGTTGTAGGCCCGGGCGCCCGCCACGCTGACCTGTGCCGCCCGGGCCCGCAGCTTGTCCAGCTCGACCAGCGCGGTCTTCAGCTCCGACTCGCGCCTGATCAGCCCGACCAGGTCGAACATGATCTGCTGCAGCTCGCCGTGGATGGCGTACGGGTTCTCGCCCTCGGCCCGCTCCAGCGGCTCGACCGCCACCGCAGTGGCCGCGTCCAGGGAAGCCGTGGACACCGACGGCCGGTCGGACTCAGCCAGCGCGGACACGTACTCGGCCGCGCCGAGCCCAGATCGCCGGCCGAAGACCAGCAGGTCGGACAGGGAGTTGCCGCCCAGCCGGTTGGATCCGTGCATGCCGCCGGAGACCTCGCCCACCGCGAACAGGCCGGGCACCGAGGCGGCCCCGGTGTCCGGGTCCACCTCCACCCCGCCCATCACGTAGTGGCAGGTCGGCCCGATCTCCATCGGCTCCTTGGTGATGTCGACGTCGGCCAGCTCCTTGAACTGGTGGTACATGGACGGCAGCCGGCGCAGGATCTCCTCGGCCGGGAGCCTGGTCGACACGTCCAGGAATACGCCGCCGTGCTCGGAGCCGCGGCCCGCCTTGACCTCGGAGTTGATCGACCGCGCCACCTCGTCACGGGGGAGCAGCTCGGGCGGCCGCCGGTTGTGATCCGGGTCGTCGTACCAGCGGTCCGCCTCCTCCTCGGTCTCGGCGTACTGGGCGCGGAACACGTCGGGCACGTAGTTGAACATGAACCGCTTGCCCTCGGAGTTGCGCAGCACGCCGCCGTCGCCGCGCACCGACTCGGTGACCAGCAGCCCGCGCACCGAGGGCGGCCACACCATCCCGGTCGGGTGCAGCTGCACGAACTCCATGTTCAGCAGCTTGGCCCCGGCCCGCAGCGCCAGGGCGTGGCCGTCGCCGGTGTACTCCCAGGAGTTGGACGTGACCTTGTAGGTCTTGCCGATGCCGCCGGTGGCCAGCACCACCGCGGGCGCCTCGAACAGCACGAACCGGCCGGTGTCCCTGAAGTAGCCGAACGCCCCGGCGATCCGCCCCGCGTCGATCATCAGCTCGGTGATCGTCGTCTCGGCGAACACCCGGATCATCGCCTCGGGATCGCCGAGCTCCACCGCGTCCGCCTGCTGCATCGCGACGACCTTCTGCTGCAGGCTGCGGATCATCTCCAGCCCGGTCCGGTCGCCGACGTGCGCCAGCCGCGGGTACTCGTGGCCGCCGAAGTTCCGCTGGCTGATCTTGCCGTCCTTGGTCCGGTCGAAGACCGCGCCCCAGGCCTCGAGCTCCCAGACCCGGTCCGGGGCCTCCTTGGCGTGCAGTTCGGCCATCCGCCAGTTGTTCAGGAACTTGCCGCCGCGCATCGTGTCGCGGTAGTGAACCTGCCAGTTGTCGTTCGGGTTCACGTTGCCCATGGCGGCCGCGCAGCCGCCCTCGGCCATCACCGTGTGCGCCTTGCCGAACAGGGACTTGGAGATGATCGCGGTCCTCTTGCCGTTCAGCCGTGCCTCGATCGCCGCGCGCAGCCCCGAGCCGCCCGCGCCGATAACCACCACGTCGTAGGGAAGACGGTCGATGTCGCTCATACCACAGCCTGTTCGGTCAATTGAAGATTCTTGGATCTGAGAAGGCCCCGCTGGCCAGCAGGAGAATGTACAGGTCGCTCAGCATCAGCGTGCCCAGCGAGATCCAGGCGAACTGCAAGTGCCGCGTGTTCAGCCAGGAGACCTTCGTCCAGGCCCAGTACCGGACCGGGTGCTTGGAGAAGTTCTTCAGCCGGCCGGCGGTGATGTGCCGGCACGTGTGGCAGCCCAGCGTGTAGCCCCAGATGAAGATCACGTTGGCCAGCAGGATCAGCGACCCGATGCCGAACCCGAAGTTCCCGTCCGGGCCGCGGAACGCCTGCGCCACGTCGTAGGTGAGCAGGATGCCGACGAACAGGGCCGCGTACCAGAAGTACCGGTGAATGTTCTGCGCGATCAGCGGGAACCTGGTCTCGCCGGAGTACTTCGCGTGCGGCTCGCGCACCGCGCACGCGGACGGCGCGCGCCAGAACGCCCGGTAGTACGCCCCCCGGTAGTAGTAGCACGTCAGCCGGAAGCCGAGCACGAACACCAGCGACACGAACGCGTACGGGATGATCGGCGGTATCGCCGGGATCCACTGGCCCAGCGTGCTCGAGCCCGGCACGCATTCGCCGCTGACGCACGGCGAGTAGAACGGCGTCAGGTAGTGGTACTGGGGCACGAAATACCAGTGGCCGGTGAAAACCCGGACCGTGGCGTAGAGCACCCAGATCGTGAGGCCGGCCGCGACAATCCGCGGCGTCTGCCACCACTTGTCCTTACGGAATGTGCGTTCTGAAATCTGCGCCCGCGACCTGGCCGGGGCTTCCGGTGCCTGTGTCATCCTCAGCGTCCTCGCTGCTTTCAAGGTTAACGCCACGCGCCGCCTGGCTGGAACTAGCCGGCTTTTCCGCGTGCTGCCAAGAATTTATTCCAGTCGCCGGGGTGATGCAGTGACCGAGACCTCATCGTGCTATGTGACCCTGGCTACATTCCGCCGATTAGGGTGGGGCCGTGTGACGCTCATCTACCACATCGCCGAGGCGGCGGACTGGGAGCAAGCCCAGCGCGACGGGCAGTACACGATGTCCACCCGCGGCCGGACCCTGGCCGAGGAGGGCTTCATCCACGCCTCGACCGCCGCACAGGTACCGGTGGTGGCCGCCGCGTACTACCGTGACGCCCCGGACCTGGTGCTGCTGGTCATCGATACCGAACGGGTCGGCCCCGAGCTCCGCTACGAGCAGGTGCCCGGCCAGCCGGACCCCTACCCCCACATCTACGGCCCCCTGAACCTAGACGCCATCATCGAAACCCGCCCGTACCACCCCTCCGCTCCACCTCCCATTCCATGATCATGGGCAGTTTCGACCGATTCGCGACCGAAACTGCCCATGATCATGAAGCCGCCAGCCCGAGCGCGCCGCGGAGGAAGTCGAGCTGGAGCAGGAGCAGGTTCTCCGCCACCGCTTCCTGCGAGGCCATGTGCGTGATGCCGGACAGCGGCAGCACCCGGTGCGGGTACCCGGCCGCGAGCAGCGCGCCGGACAGCCGCAGCGTGTGCGCCACCACCACGTTGTCGTCCGCCAGTCCGTGGATCAGCATGAGCGGGCGCGGATCGCCCGCCCGTTCGGCCAGATTGATCAGGGAGCCTCGCTCGTACGGCTCCGGGTCCTGATCGGGAAGCCCCAGGTAGCGCTCGGTGTAGTGGGTGTCGTAGAGGCGCCAGTCGGTGACCGGCGCGCCCGCGATCGCCGCGCCGAACACGTCCGGGCGGCGCAGCACCGCCAGCGCGGCCAGGTAACCGCCGAACGACCAGCCGCGGATCGCCACCCGCTCCGTGTCCAGGTCACCAAATCGGGCCGCCGCCTCGCGCAGCGCGTCCACCTGGTCCTCCAGGACCGGTCCGGCCAGGTCGCCGGCTACCGCGCGCTCCCACCGCGGCCCGCGCCCCGGGGTGCCCCTGCCGTCGGCGATGACCACGGCGAACCCCTGCTCGGCGAACCACTGCGCGGTCAGGTAGGCCGAACGGGCCGCCAGCACCCGCTGCGCGTGCGGGCCGCCGTACGGGTCGACCAGCACCGGCAGCTTCCCCGTCCCGGGCTCGTGCCAGGACGGGAACAGCACCGCGGTGCGGACCTCCCGCGGCCCGGCGCCGAACAGGACCGGCCGCGGCGCCGGGAGCGCCGGGTCCTCGGCGAGCGAGGCAATGTCCACGACTGCGGCGCCCTCCCGGTACACCCGGACGGTCACGCCGTCCTGGTCCAGCCCGCGGCGGGCCACCACGGTCGTCCCGCCGGCCCGGGTCCCCAGCTCGACGCCGCCCTCCGGGCCTAGCCGGGTCAGCCCGTCCGGGCCGTAGGACCACAGCCCGATCTCGGCCGGCTCGGCGGACGCCTGGAACAGCACGGTGTCCCCGTCGACGTCGATCACCGCGCGTACCTGCAGGCCGGGCGGGGTGACCGGTTCGGCCTGCGCGAGCGCGCCGGGCGCGCCGATGACCAGCCGGCGGGTGTCCTCGCGGTCGGCGGTCCACACCAGCCGCCCGTCCGCGGTCCACGCGGGGACGCCGGGGACGATCTCCAGCCAGCGCGGGTCGGTGTCCTCGTGCAGCACCTCGGCCCGGCCGGTCCCGGCGTCGACGGTCAGCAGCCGCATCCGGCGCTGGTCCCGGCTCTGCACCAGGACCAGCGGGTCATGCTCGCCCGTCCAGCACGCCGTCACCAGGTACGGGAACGCGGCGCGGTCGGTGTCGACCTCCACGGTGGTACCGTCCAGCCTGGCCAGCAGCAGGGACACCGCGGCGTTCGGGGTGCCGGCCGCCGGATAGGCCACCTCGGCGGGCGTCCGGTCCGGGTTGGCCGGGTCGGCGATGTGCCACCGGTTCACCGGCGTCTCGTCCACCCGCGCCGCCAGCAGCGCCGAGCCGTCCGGCGACCACCAGTAGCCGCGGGTCCGGCCCATCTCCTCGGCCGCGATGAACTCCGCCAGCCCGAACGTCACGCCCGGGGCTTCGGCCAGGACCTGGTCGTCGGCCGGGCCCCCTCCGGCCGCACTGTCCAGGCTGGCTGCCCGCAGCGCGCCGGCCCGGACGTAGGCCAGCCGCTTCCCGGCCGGGTCCGGCCGCGGGTCCAGCACCGGCCCTGGCACCGCCACCTCGCGCGCGGCGGCCCCGGCCTGAGTCAAGTCGACCGCGAAGACCCGCCCCGACCATCCGAAGACCGCCACGGTCAGATCCGCGTCCGTGGCGTAGGTCACGATGCCGCCGGCCTGCTCCCTGACCCGCTCCCGGCGAGCCCGCTCCTCCGGCGGCAGGTCCCGCTCGTCGCCGCCCAGCGTGCGGGGGTCCGCGGCCAGCCGTTCGGCTCCGGTCTTGACATCCAGCGTCCACAGGCAGGTCGCCGGGTCGCCGCCGCCCTTGGTGCGCAGGTAGGCCACCCGGGCTCCGTCCGGTGAGATGCGGAACGACCGCGGCACGCCGAGCGTGAACCGCCTGGTCCTGGCCTCCTGGCGCGGGAAACTCTCGGTCATGATCAGCATCTTGCCAGTTCCGGCCGACGCGTAGGCTCGCGACCATGACTGTGGACAGCGTGATGTCAGGCCGGCGCCTGCTGCTGGTGCACGCGCACCCCGACGACGAGTCGATCGGCACCGGGGCGACGATGGCCAGGTATGCCGCCGAGGGGGCGCAGGTCACGCTGGTCACCTGCACGCTGGGCGAACTCGGTGAGATCATCCCGCCGTCGCTGTCCTATCTGGCCGAAGGCGACGGCGGCCGGCTGGGGGAGTACCGCATCGGCGAGCTGAACGCGGCCTGCGCCGAGCTCGGCGTGACCGACCACCGGTTCCTCGGCGGCCCGGGCCGGTGGCGCGACTCGGGCATGATGGGCACCGCGGGTAACGACGATCCGCGCTGCTTCTGGCGGGCCGACGTGGACGAGGCGGCGGACGCGCTGCTCGGCGTCATCCGTGAGGTCCGGCCGCAGGTGCTGGTGACCTACGACGCCAACGGCTTCTACGGGCACCCCGATCACATCCAGGCGCACCGGGTCGCGATGCGCGCCTTCCAGCGGGCCGGTGACGACGGTCCCGCCAGGTTCTACGCCACCGCGGCACCGGATTCGGCCGAGGTCACCACCGAGATCGACGCCTCCGCCTACCTGGGCAGGAAGCTGGCGGCGATGCGTGCGCACGCCACCCAGATCGCCGTGGACGCCCCGTTCTTCGCGCTGTCCAACGGCATCAGGCACGAGGCGTCCGGCGTGGAGTACTACACGCTGCTGGCCGGCCCGCGCGGCCCCGCCGCCGCTGCGGGGTCTTCGGGCCCCGGCGGGCGCGAGACGGATCTGTTTGCGCAGTAGCCTGCTGGCATGGCGGTACCTGCTGGCATGAATGGCACGACCCGCAAGCGCGAGCCGCAGTGGCCCGTTTCCGTCGGCGTCTACGGCGTGCTGTTCCTGTGCGGCGCGGTGCAGGGGCTGATCGGCAGCTTCCAGTACAGCCGCGCGGCCGGGTCGGTGCCGGTGGCCGCGCTCATCAGCTGCGCCGTCATCCTCGCCACCTGTGTCCTGGGCGCCTGGGCCACCCGCTCGGTCAGCGGCGCGGTGCTGCCCGGAATTGGCTGGGTCCTCACGTCGTTCGTACTATCCATGCCGGTCTCCAATGGCAGCGTCATCATCACCAGCACCACGCCGGGCAAGTGGTACCTGTACGGCGGCACGCTCAGCGTGGCCGCCGGGGTCGTCGCGTCGTTCATCGGCGGGGTCCGCTGGGCGGGGCGGCGCTAGTGGGACCTCGCGGGTGAGCGACGTCGATCAGGCCGCCTTCCGGCGGGCCGCGGGCCAGTTCCCCGGCGGCATCGTCGTCGTCACGACCAGCGCCGGCCACGCGATGACGGTCAGCGCGTTCGCGTCGGTCTCGCTCGAGCCGCCGCTCGTGCTGTTCTGCGCCGAGAAGATCGCCCGCTTTCACGACGCCGTGCTGGACGCCGGCGCCTGGGCCGTGTCTATCCTGGCCGAGGACGCGGAGAAGACCGCGAGCTGGCTGGCCACCCGGGGCCGCCCGCTGGAAGGTCAGCTCGACGAGCTGCCGCATCGCCCGGGCCCGGTCACCGGCGCGCCACTGCTCGACGGCGCGCTCGCCACGCTGGAATGCCGGACCTTCGCCGTCTACGACGGCGGCGACCACAGCATCATTGTCGGCCGCGTGGCCGCCGTGGACAACCCGGCCGACCCTCCGGCCCGGGGCCCGCTCATCCACCACGCCGGCCGCTACCACCGCCTCCGTCCCACCGAAGACTGACCCCGGCTAAGCCAGGATCGCGTCCTCGATGCGGTCGAGGCCCCAGTCCAGGTCGTCCTGGCTGATGATCAGCGGCGGCGCGAGCCTGATCACGGTGCCGTGGGTTTCCTTGGCCAGCACGCCGCGGGCCGCGAGCCGCTCGCACACCTCGCGCCCGGACAGCGACGCGAACTCGAGCCCGGCCCACAGCCCGCGCCCGCGCACGCTGCTCACCACCGAGGACGGCAGCCCGGCCAGCCGGCCGTGCAGGCGCTCCCCCAGTGCCCGGGCCCGCGCCTGGTACTCGCCGGTGCGCAGCATCGCGACGACCTCCCGGCCGACCGCGCAGGCCAGCGGGTTGCCGCCGAACGTGGATCCGTGCTGCCCCGGGTGCAGCACGCCGAGTACCGGCCACGTCGACACCATCGCGGAGACCGGCACGATGCCGCCGCCGAGGGCCTTGCCGAGCAGGTAGGCGTCCGGGACCACGTCTTCGGCCGCGCACGCGAACGTGTACCCGGTGCGGCCGAGCCCGGACTGGATCTCGTCCGCGATCATCAAGATCTCGTTCTCGGTGCACAGCGACCGGATCCCGGCCAGGAACCCGGGCGGCGGGACGACCACCCCGGCCTCGCCCTGGATCGGCTCGACCAGCACGGCCACTACGCGTTCGCCCAGTTCGGCCACGACAGCGGCCAGCGCGTCCAGGTCGCCGTAGGGCACGACGCGGAACCCGGGTGTGTACGGCCCGAAGTCGTCGCGGGCGTCGGGATCGGTGGAGAAGCTGACGATCGTGGTGGTCCGGCCGTGGAAGTTCCCGTCGAACGCGATGATCACCGCCTGGTCGCGGGGCACCCCCTTGACCGTGTACCCCCACTTGCGGGCGACCTTGATCGCGGTCTCGACCGCCTCCGCGCCGGTGTTCATCGGCAGCACGACCTCCATGCCGGCCAGGTCGGCCAGCTCGGCGCAGAACGGCCCGAACTGGTCGTGCTGGAACGCCCGGCTGACCAGCGTGAGGCGCTCGAGCTGCCGTTGCGCGGCCGCGATCAGCCGCGGGTGCCCGTGGCCGAAGTTCAGCGCCGAGTACGCGGCGAGCATGTCCAGGTAGCGGCGTCCCTCGACGTCGGTTACCCAGGCGCCCTCGGCCTCGGCAGCGACAATCGGCAGCGGATGGTAGTTGTGTGCGCCGTACTCGTCGCCGAGCTTGAGCAGGCCGGTCGTGGTCTCGGTCATCGTGCCCCCCGCTCCGCAGTGATCATGAGCCCAGGGTAAGGGCTTTGCGAACGGGAAAACATCCGCTGGCCATGCGTGTCAGCGGAGAATCATTGCGTAATAGCGGGCCGAAACGGCGGTTTATTGTCCAGGCCTCACGGTTTCCTGGCTACCCCGCAGACGGCGACCGCCGCGTCCCCGGAAGGGCCCTCGGGTCCGCGTCCGTCCGGCCGCCACTGCGGGCACGGCACCACGCCGGGCTCGATCAGCTCCAGGCCGTCGAAGAAGCTGGTCAGCTCGTCCGTTCGGCGTAGTACGTACGACGCGGGCGCGCTGGCGCCATACCGCGGCCTGGCGCTCTCGTCGTACCGCCGCTGCGCGCCGACGATGTCCTGTTGCGTCGCCACGCCGTCGGCGGCCACCAGGTAGCTGCCCGTCGGCAGCGCGTCCATCAGCTGGCTGGCGATCGACCGGGCGGCGCCGTAGTCGTCCACGTGGCCGAGGACGCCCAGCAGGATCAGCGCGACCGGCCGGGACAGGCTGAGCGCGCTGCCCGCGCCGGCCAGCACCGCGGCCACATCGCGCAGGTCGGCCTCGGTGTAGCAGACCGCGCCGCCCGGCGTGCTGGCCAGCATCGGGTTGCCGAGCAGCGCCTTGGCGTGCAGCAGAACCGCGGGGTCGTTGTCCGCGTAGACGATCTTGCTGTCCGGCGCGATGCGCTGCGCGATCTCGTGGGTGTTGCCGCCCGCGGGCAGCCCGGCGCCGACGTCGAGATACTGCCGGACCTTGGCCGGCCCGGCCAGGAAGCGCACCGCCCGGACCAGGAAGGCGCGCTCGGCCCTGGCCATCTCGGCCAGGTGCGGGAACTCCCGGCCGATCTCCTCGCCGGCGGCCTTGTCGGCGGCGAAGAAGTCCCGGCCGCCGAGCCAGTAGTTCCACACCCGCGCCGGGTGCGGTGCGCTCACATCGAGCCCGGCCGGGGGCGGTCCCCACGGCTCGGCCGCCGCCCGCGCCGGTTCCGCGGCACCAGAGCTAGCGGAACGGCCAGAGCGGCCAGAGCGGCCAGAACGGGCCGGGCCGGCGCCGCGACCGGCGTCAGGAACGGAGGCCTTGTGCTTTGCTTCGGAAGCGCGCCTGCGGAACATCTCTCAAATTTTGCCGCACCCGCGTAAGTGCGTACGCCGTTTCCGGCTAGCCCATCGCCCCGGAGCGGAGTTCGCGCAGCCGCGCGGCCGCGGCCGCGACGCGCTCGTCGGTGGCGGTGAGCGCCACCCGGATGTGCCGTTTCCCGGCCGGTCCGTACAGCTCGCCGGGGGCGACCAGGATGCCGCCCTCGGTGGCGAGCAGTTCGGCCGCGGACCAGCAGTCGTGCGCCGGATGCGTGGCCCACAGGTAGAGGCCCGCCTCGGAGTGGTCGATGGCCCAGCCCGCCTCGGCGAAGGCCGCCAGCAAGACGGACCGACGGGCCGCGTACCGCTCCCGCTGCTCCGCCGCATGCGTATCGTCGGACAGCGCCGCCGTCATCGCCGCCTGCACCGGGCCCGGCATGATCAGGCCGGCCTGTTTGGAGATCGCCAGCAGGTCCGCGACCAGCGCCGGGTCGCCGGTGACGAACCCGGCCCGGTAACCGGCCAGGTTGGAGCGCTTGGACAGCGAGTGGACCGCGAGCACGCCCTCGTGCGACCCGCCGCACACGTCTGGATGCAGCACCGAGACCGGGGCGGCATCCCAGCCCAGCGAGATGTAGCACTCGTCGGACGCCACCACCACGCCGCGTTCCCTGGCCCAGGCCACCACCTTGCGCAGGTGCTCGGCGGGCAGCACCCGGCCGGTCGGGTTGGACGGCGAGTTCACCCACACCAGCCGGACCCGGGACGGCCCCGCGGCCAGCAGGCTGTCCGCGGCCAGCACCGAGGCCCCGGCCAGCCGCGCGCCGATGTCGTACGTGGGGTACGCCAGCTCGGGCTGCAGCATAACGTCGCCCGGCCCGAGGCCGAGCATGACCGGGAGCCAGGCGATGAACTCCTTGGTGCCCACCACCGGCAGCACGTCGTCCGGCGATACCGGAACGCCGTGGGCGCGGGCCAGCCAGCCGGCCGCCGCGGACCGCAGCCGCGGCGTGCCCCACGTCGCCGGGTACCCGGGCGCGTCCGACGCCGCGGCCAGCGCGTCGCGGATCAAGCCGGGCACCGGATCGACGGGCGTTCCCATGGACAGGTCCACGGCGCCGTCCCGGTGGAGCCCGGCCTTCTCGCGCAGCGGCGCGATCCGGTCCCAGGTGAAGGCGGGAAGCCGGCTCGCGAGCGTCATTCCTCGGCGTTGATGCCGGCCGGCAGCGCCGCTACCACGGGGTGGTCCTTGCCGGTCTTGCCGGTCTTGGAGGCGCCGCCGGGGGACCCGAGGTCTTCGAAGAAGTCGACGTTGACCTTGTAGTATTCCTTCCACTGGTCCGGTACGTCGTCTTCGTAGTAGATCGCCTCGACCGGGCAGACCGGCTCGCATGCGCCGCAGTCCACGCACTCGTCGGGGTGGATGTAGAGCATGCGCTCGCCCTCGTAGATGCAGTCAACGGGGCATTCCTCGATGCACGCCTTGTCAAGCACATCAACGCAGGGCTGCGCGATGATGTAGGTCACGGGTGAACTCCTGTCGTCGTCCTGCTGCTACCACAGTATGGCGGGTCGCCGGAAGATGCGGCCTCAGCCAGCGACGATACCGGTCTTCCCTGACGGTGATGTCGGGTTGGACTGGCGCTGCCAGCCCATACTGCCACTGGCGGCTTTCCAGGAGAAACCGGCATACCGTACTTGGCTGAGGTGGTACGCCTGGGCGTGCGCGACCAGCCAGCTGGCCACCGTCCAGCCGGCGGCCGGCCGGACGTGCAGGACCGCTGTGCTGCTCTTTTTCTGGCCCGAACGGTCGGTGGTGATCCGCACCACGACGGCTTTCCGCCCGCCCGGCCCGAACGTCTGGCCGATCTGCCGCTCCACCCCCGCCAGGTTCGCCGTCCCGGCCGGGGTGTACCAGCACGACACGCCGTGCGGTGACTTTCCGGTGAAATACCCGGTCAGCTGCCTCGCGATATCGGTCCACTGCTGGTAGGCCGAACCGTCCGCGCTGTGCTGCACCTCCTGAGCCGCCTGGTAGACCGGCATCGCGGTGTAGCCGCGCACCTTGGCCAGGGCGGTGTAGAACTTGGTGGTGGCGTAGACCGGATCCTGCAGCTGGGCGGCCGAGCCCCAGCCTTCCGAGGGGCGCTGCTGGAAGATCCCGACCGAGTCCCGGTCGCCGTAGCCCAGATTGTGCAGCTTCGATTCCTGCAGTGCGGCGGCCAGCGCGACGGTGACCGCCTGTCGCGGCAGCCGGTGCCTGGCCGCGACGCCCGCGATGGTGGCCGCGACCTCGGCCTGCTCGGGGTCGAGGTCGATGGCCTGCGCCCCGCTGCCCGCCTGGCAGCCGGGCAGCGGGGGAGGAGAGGTAACGTTCCGGAAGCTGTGGTAGATGAGGTAGCCAGCTGCCACCAGTACCAGCACAAGCGTGGTCCCGACAATGGCCCTGGCCCGGACCCGAGCGGGATTGTGCGGCACAGAATCAGAAGCTACCGCCACACAGACCCCAGATGCGCCCGTCTCGCCATCGCTCCGGCACCACTAAGCTCGCCGGGTATGAGCGCTAGCGTGCTACCTGACCTCATCGATGAGCTGTGGGAGCGGCGCGCCGAACTGTCGCCGGCCGACACCGCGGCGCGTTCGGCGGTGGTCGCCGCGGTGGACGCGGTGGACGCGGGCGAGGCCAGGGTGGCGTACGTCGACCCGGCTACCGATCAGGTGGTGGTGGACGAGCGGGCCAAGCGGGCCATCCTGCTGGCCTTCCGGGTGCTGCCGATGGCCAGCTCTCAGGTAGGTGACTTCAGGTACGACGACCGGGTCCCGCTGAAGACCCGGCTGGACGGCGTGCGGGTGCTGCCCGGCGCGATCGCCCGGTGGGGCAGCTACGTCGCGCCGGGGACGGTGCTGATGCCGTCGTTCGTCAACATCGGTGCCTACGTGGACAGCGGGACGATGGTCGACACCTGGGCCACGGTCGGCTCGGCCGCCCAGATCGGCAAGAACGTCCACCTGTCCGGCGGGGTCGGGATCGGCGGCGTGCTCGAGCCGCCGAACGCGGTGCCGGTCGTGGTCGAGGACGATGCGTTCGTCGGGTCCCGGTGCATGGTCGTCGGCGGCGCCCGGGTGCGCCGCGGCGCCACCCTCGGGGCGGGCGCCATCCTCACCCCGACCACCCACGTCATCGACGTGGAGACCGGCGACGAACTGCCCCAGGGCGAAGCCCCGGCCTGGTCGGTCTGCGTGAGCGGGACCCGGCCGCGGAAGTTCCCTGGCGGCGAGTTCGGCATGCCGTGCCTGCTGGTCCTCAAGCGCCTGCCCGAGGGTTCCCGGCACGACAAGGCCACCCTGAACTCCATCCTCCGCGACCACGGCGTCGACGCATGACCTGCGGGGGGCTCCGCCCCCCGCGACCCCCCCGTCCGTGTGGCGCGCGCCTGCGATCCTCCCGGTGGCGTCCCCCCGGCACACCCCACGGGGCGTGGCTGCGCGTTACACCCGGCGGCGGTGACTACCTTTGGTAGCACGATGAACGGAAATCCCGAGCCGCACCGGCGGGTCCGCCGCCAGGGACCTGCCACGCTGCGGGGCAAGAACATACCGCCGACAACGACCGATCAGCGGTTGCTGGACCGGCGCGGTCCTTCCGACTGGGTGCACACCGACCCGTGGCGGGTGCTGCGGATCCAGGCCGAGTTCGTGGAGGGGTTCGGCCTGCTGGCCGAGCTCGGTCCCGCGGTCTCGATCTTCGGCTCGGCGCGGACCGGGCGGGGCAGCCGCGAGTACGAGATCGCCGAGCGCACCGCGGCCGGCCTGGCCCGGGCGGGCTACGCCGTGATCACCGGCGGCGGCCCGGGGATCATGGAGGCGGCCAACAAGGGCGCCTCCGAGGCCGGCGGCGTCTCGGTGGGCCTGGGCATCGAGCTGCCCCGGGAGATGGGGCTGAACGACTTCGTCGACATCGGCCTGGAGTTCCGCTACTTCTTCGTGCGCAAGACGGTCTTCATCAAGTACTCGCAGGCGTTCGTGGTCCTGCCCGGCGGGTTCGGCACCATGGACGAGCTGTTCGAGGCGCTCACCCTGGTCGCCACCGGCAAGATCACCAAGTTCCCGATCGTCCTGGTCGGCCGGGAGTACTGGTCCGGCCTGCTGTCCTGGCTGAAGGAGACCATGCTCGCCAGGGCGAACATCGGCCCGGCCGAGTTCACGCTGATCAGCGTCGTCGACGAGCCGGAGGAAGTGGTGGCCGTCATCCGCGAGGCCCACGACGGCCAGGGCCTGATCGGCTAGCGCCTACCCTCCGCGTGGCGTAATCGTCGAATGCGAGTGTGGTTGGTGCTGTCCTGGCAGCACGGATTGCACTCACGTGCCGATCTAGGCCAGGCCGCGGACGGCCCAGACGGGGGGCCGGCGGCCGAGGATGGCTTCGGTCATGTCGGCGCAGCGACGAACCTTGGCCACGTGACGGGTACGGAGCACGCTCGCGCCCAGCCAGGCGCAGACCGCGGCGGCCGCCTCAATGCGCGCCAGCCCGCCCGGGCCGTCCAGACCCGCCAGCCCGTCCAGACCCGCCAGCCCGTCCAGGCGGTCACCTCCGTCCAGGTGGTCACCTCCGTCCAGGCGGTCACTCCCGTTCAGCCCGTCACTCCCGTTCAGCCCGTCACTCCCGTTCAGCCCGTCACTCCCTTCCAGGTCGGTGAGCCCTTCCAGGTCGACCAGCACGGGCCAGCCGGCCCGCACGACCGCCTCGATCCCGGCCGGAGCAGCCTGGACCAGGATGCGCCCGGCCGCGACCCCCCGCCGCGCGGCCGCCTCAGCCGCGTCCGCTCCCGGGCAGATCAGCGCGGCGCCGGTGCGCGCCGCCAGGTCGGTGTCCCGCATCAGGTCAGCGTCTTCGTGCTCGCCGCAGACGCGCACGCCGCTGACCGCCCGGCGGATGGCCGGCACCAGCGCGGCGTCATCTCCGGCGTCGACCAGCCCGGCTCCGGCCGCCGCGGCGGCGGCCGCCTGCTCCACCGTCGCGACCGGCGCGAGCAAAGCGATTCCCGGCTCGCTACGCCACGGATGCGACATCACGGACCGAGCATGGCACGATTCGTATGTGCCTGTTGTATTCCTCATCGCGATCGCCGTGGTTCTCGTCGGCATCTTCTTCGCCGCGACCGGCCGGGGCGGCGAAATGGCCTATGAGCAAGCCGACCACGCCCCGCTCGACCTCGGCCCGGTATCCGCAGCGGACATCGCGCTGCTGCGGCCGCCCACCGCCATGTGGGGCTACAACATGCAGGTAACCGACGCGGCCCTGGACCAGATCGCCAAGGCGATGCGCGAGCGCGACGTCACGATCGCGTACCTGCAGGAGCAGCTGGGGACCTTCGAGGGCAACGGCTCCTACGCCGGATCGAGAGGCGCCCACGCCCGCCAGGCCTCCGGCGCCCTCGATCCCCCCGGTGCCTTCGATCCCCCCGGTGCCTTCGATCCCGCTGGCACCCTGGATCCCTCTGGTGCCTTCGATCACCCTGGAACCGGGGATCCCTCTGGTGCCCTGGATCCCCCCGGTGCCCTGGATCCGCCCGGTGCCTTCGATTCCTCCAGCTTCCTGGAGACCCTCGGCTTTATGCAGACCCCGGGCCCGCCCACCATCCCCGATCCGCTGGAGCCGCCGACCGACCCCGGTGCGCGGGAGCCCTCCGATACCCTCGACACCCCAGAACCACACGACGCCCTAGAACCACAAGAAGCCCTAGAGACTCCAGACTCCCTGGAATCACAGGACGCACTAGAACCCCAGGAAGCCCCAGAAACTCAAGATACCCTGGTAGCCCAGGACGCGTCGGAATCCCACGACGCCCCAGAACCCCACGACGCCCTGGAACCCCAGGACGCCCTGGAACCCCAGGACGCCTCGGAATCCCAGGGCGCCCTC
>DAIOWL010000022.1:0-19240 GCA_036758545.1 Streptosporangiaceae bacterium
GCCGAGCGGGACCGGCTGCGGGACGGCGGGCTGCTGGCCGGCATCGGCTACTCGTGCTTCTCCGAGCGCACCGCCTACGGCACCCCGGTGATGTCGCAGCGGCGGATGCGGATGACCCCCGGGTACGACACCGCGCACGTCCGGATGGATCCCTCCGGGGAGGTCATCGTCACCACCGGCACCTGCGGACACGGCCAGGGCCACGAGACCACGTTCGCGCAGATCGTCGCGGACAAGCTCGGCGTCCATCCCGGGCAGGTGCGGCTGCGGCAGGGCGACACCGACCTGGCCGCGTACGGCTGGGGCACGTTCGGCAGCCGGTCGATCGTGATCGGCGGCGGCGCCGCGGGGCGGGCCGCGCACCAGGTCGCCGACCAGCTCCGGCGGGTCGCCGCGCACCTGCTGGAAGCCAGTCCTGGCGACGTCGAGCTGGCCGACGGCGCGGCGCGGATCCGGGGCGACGAGACGGCGTCGATCCCGATCGGCGAGCTGTCACGGCTGGCCTACTTCCAGACGCACCGGCTCCCCGAGGAGCTGCGCTACGGGCTGGAGGCACGCGCGTCGTTCGACCCGCCCGGCACGTTCTCCAACGCCTGCCACGTCGCGATGGTCTCCATCGACGCGGGCACCTGCCAGATCCGGCTGCGGCGCTACCTGGTCGTGGAGGACTGCGGGGTGGTGATCAATCCCATGGTGGTCGACGGCCAGGTGCTCGGCGGCGTCACCCAGGGCGTCGCGGCCGCGCTGCTGGAGCGGATCAGCTACACCGAGGACGGCCAGCCCGCCACCACCACGCTGATGGACTACCTCGCCCCCACCGCGGCCGAGCTGTGCCCGATCGAGATCGTGCACCTCGAGACGCCGTCGGCCTTCAGCGAGACCGGGGCGAAGGGCATGGGCGAGGGCGGCACGATCGGCGCCCCGGCCGCCGTGCTGAACGCGATCAACGACGCGCTGTCCGGCACGGCGGTCAGCTTCGACCAGATCCCGGTGCTGCCGACCGACCTGCACGCGGCGCTGACCACCACGGGGCTAGCCAGGACCGATGCGCCATGACCGACCGCCACACCATCCGGCTGCGGGTCAACGACCGCGAGCACGCGGTGACCGTGGAGGCGCGCCGGACACTCGCCGATGTGCTCCGGCACGACCTCGGCTACACCGGCACCCACCTGGGCTGCGAGCACGGTATCTGCGGTGCGTGCACGGTGCTGGTCGACGGCGCTCCGGCCCGGTCCTGCCTGATGTTCGGCGTGCAGGCCGACGGCAGCGACGTCACCACGGTGGAAGGCCTGGCCGACGGCGAGCAGCTGTCGGACCTGCAGCAGGCGTTCAGCGACCATCACGCCCTGCAGTGCGGTTTCTGCACGCCCGGCTTCCTGCTGCTGGCGCAGGCGTATCTCGGCGAGCTGAGCGACGCCGAGCCGTCCGAGGCGGAGGTCCGCGAGGTGGTCGCGTCGAACCTGTGCCGGTGCACCGGCTACCAGGGGCTGGTCGACGCGGTGCTGGCCACGGCGAGGGCCAGGCGGGCCGCTGGCCCGGATGGACCTGGCTCGCCCGGATCCCCCGGCGGCGATCCGGGGTGAACGCGATCGGCGCGCGGCTGCCGCGCAAGGAAGACCCGCGGATGCTGCGCGGCGCGGGCCGGTTCGCCGACGACTTCTCCGTGCGCGGCCAGGTCTGGGCCCGCGTCGTCCGGTCGCCGGTCGCCCACGGCCTGGTCCGGCGGGTGGACACGTCCGAGGCGAGAAGCTGCCCCGGCGTGGTCGGCGCGGTCACCGCGGCGGACCTGCCCGCCGGGCTGGCGATACCGGTGCGGCTGGCGGTCCAGGACATCGACCTGAGCAGTTTCCTGCAGCCGGTGCTGGCCGCCGACGTGGTGCGGTACGTGGGCGAGCCGGTCGCGGTGGTGCTGGCGGAGGACCCCTACGCCGCCGAGGACGCGGCCGAGCTGGTGGATCTCGACATCGACGAGGCCCCGCCGGTACTCGACGCCCGGGCCGCGGCCCAGCCAGACGCACCGCAGCTGTTCGGCGCGGGCAACGTCGCGGCCGACTTCACCCTGGGCTTCGGCGACGTCGACGCGGCGTTCGGCCGCGCGGCCACCGTGGTCGAGACGGAGATCGAGATCGGCCGGCACACGGCGGTGCCGCTGGAACCCCGCGCCCTGCTGGCCGATGTCGACCCGGCGGCCGGCACGCTGTCGATCTACGGCATGACCAAGGTCCCGGTCTTCAACCGGGACGTGCTGGCCGGGCTGCTCGGCATGCCCGAGGACCTGATCCACGTGCACGCCGTCGACGCGGGCGGCGGGTTCGGCGTGCGGGGCGAGTTCTACCCGGAGGACTTCCTGGTGCCCTGGCTCGCCACCCGGCTGCAACGGCCCGTCAAGTGGACCGAGGACCGGGCCGAGCACCTGGTCGCGGTCAACCATTCCCGCCAGCAGCGGCACCGGATCGCGGTGGCGTTCGATCCGGCCGGGAGGATCACCGGGCTGCGCGACGACATCGTGCACGACAACGGCGCCTACTGCCGCACGCACGGCATCGCCGTGCCCGAGCTGACCGTGACCATGCTGCCCGGTCCCTACCGGATCCCCGCCTACCGCGGCCGGATCCGGGTGGTGCTGACCAACAAGACCCCGTGCGGCACCTACCGGGCGCCCGGCCGGTTCGAGGGCACCATGGCCCGCGAGCAGCTCCTCGACGTGGCCGCCGGCCGGCTCGGCCTAGACCGCACCGAACTGCGCCGCCGCAACCTGCTCGGGCCGGGGGAAATGCCGCACACCCGGGCGATGACCGCGCTTGGCACCGAGGTGATCCTCGACGCCGCCGACTATCCCGCGCTGCTGACGGCGGCCGAGGCGGAAGCGTGCAGGCTCGGCTATCACGACGAGGTGGCCCAGGGCCGGGACGAGGGCCGGCTGCGCGGCCTGGGCCTGGCCCTGTTCCTGGAGAAGAGCGGGCTGGGCCCGCAGGAGACCGCCGACGTCATCGTCGGCGGGACCGGGGCGGTCAGCGTGTTCTCCGGCGGGACCTCGTTCGGGCAGGGCATCGAGACGGCGATGGCGCAGATCGCGGCCGATGCCCTGGGCGTCAGCCCGGATGTGGTGCGGGTGGTCAACGGGGACACGGCCCGGATGCCGTTCGGCATGGGATCCTGGGCCTCCCGGACGACGGTGGTCGCGGGCAACGCGGTGCACGCCGCGGCGCTGGCTGTCCGTGACCGCGCCCGGCAGGTCGGCGCCCGGATGCTGGAGGTGGCCGAGGACGACCTGGACGTGCACGACGGCGTGGTCAGCGTGGCGGGCGACCTGCTCGCCTCGGTCACGCTCGCCGAGGTCGCCAGGGCGACGGCGCCGACCAGCCAGTACCTGCGGCCGGGCGAGCAGGCCGGGTTGTCCGCGCGGCGGCGGTTCGACGTGTCGCACATGACCTATCCGTACGGCGTGCACATCGCGGTCGTCGAGGTCGACCCGGGTACCGGGCGGGTCCAGGTGCTGCGTTACCTGGTGGCCTACGAGGTCGGCCGGGCCGTCAACCCGACCATGGTCGAGGGCCAGCTGCGGGGCGGGGCGGCGCAGGGCATCGGCGGCGCGCTGCTGGAGGAGCTCTGCTACGACGAATCCGGCCAGCCGACGGCGACCACGTTCATGGACTACCGGATGCCGACGGCGGCCGAGATCCCGCGGATCGACCTCCTGGTCTCGGAGCAGGCCCCGGCCCCGGGCAACCCGCTGGGAGTCCGCGGCGCCGGCGAAGGCGGCATCACCGCCGCCGGAGCGACGCTGGCCAGCGCGGTGCGCGACGCGCTGGGCGGCAGCCAGGAGGTCAGCGCGCTGCCGCTCACACCCGCCCGGGTGCGGGCCATGGCGGAAGCGGCGCCGCGGACAGCCAGCCAGAACACTCACGATGAACGCGGAAGGCCTGACATGCGACCTGTTTCGATGATCCGCCCGGCTACCGGGGAAGCCGGGGCTGCTTACGTCAGCAAGACCGACATGGTGGCGGCGCTGATCCGCGAGCTGATCATCACCGGTGAGCTCACCACGGGTGAGCAGTTGCGCCAGCGCGACCTGGCGCAGCGCTTCCAGGTCAGCCAGACGCCGGTGCGGGAGGCGCTCCGGCGGCTGGAGTCGGAGGGCCTGGTCATCGGCGACAACCACCGCGGGTTCATGGTGGTCGAGGCCGACGAGGGCAGCACCGAGGAGAACTTCCAGATCCGTGCCGCCCTGGAGTCGCTGGGCGCGTCCCTCGCCGCCGACAAGATCGACGAAGCCGGGGTCAAGCGGCTGGAGGAACTCAACGCGCAGATGCAGGCCGCCGGCGAGCAGGAGAACGCGCACTACGCCGAGCTCAACCGGGAATTCCATATGACCGTGTACGAGTACGCGCACAGTCCCCTGCTGATGTCCCTGATGCGGCTGCTATGGGCCTCGCTGCACGGCGGTCCGCGGGTGATGCGCACGCACGCCGACTCGGTACGCCAGCACGTGGAGATCCTGGACGCGCTGCGGGCCGGGGATGCCGCCGCGGCCGCGTCCCTCACCCACCGGCACATCATGGGCGTCGAGCACTTGCCCGGGCTCGGAAGCCCCTGAGCCAACCCTGGCACCGATACGGGAGGGCACGTCCATGCCGATGATCCAGGCCGACGACGGTGTACGGCTGTACGCGGAGAGCACCGGCAGCGGCACGCCGATGCTGTTCATCCACGAGTTCGCCGGCGATCACCGCAGCTGGGAGCCGCAGGTCCAGTACTTTTCCGCGGCCCTGGAGTGCATCACGTACTCGGCCCGCGGTTATCCGCCCTCTGATGTCCCGGCGGACCCGGCGGCCTACTCCCAGCAGCGGGCGGTCGACGACGCGGTCTGCGTGCTCGACGCCCTGGGCGTGCGGCGCGCGCACGTGGTCGGGCTGTCCATGGGCGGCTTCACCGCCCTGCACCTGGCCATGCAGCACCCGGACCGGCTGCTGTCGGCGGTGGCGGCCGGCGCGGGGTACGGCGCGCAACCCGAACGGCAGGACCAGTTCCGGCGCGAGTGCGAGGCCACCGCGGCGGCCTTCGAGTCGGAGGGCGCCGCGCAGGTGGCCCAGCGCTACGCGGCCGGCCCGGCCCGCGTCCAGTTCCAGAACAAGAACCCGCGCGCCTGGGCCCAGTTCGCCGCCGCGCTCGGCGAGCACTCCGCGACCGGGGCCGCGCTGACCATGCGCGGCGTCCAGGCGGCCCGGCCCTCGCTGTACGGGCTGGCCGCGGAGCTCGCCGGGATCCGCGTGCCCGTGCTCATCATGACCGGCGACGAGGACGAGGGCTGCCTGGAGCCGGCCCTGATGCTCAAGCGCGCCATCCCCGGGTCCGGCCTGAGCGTGCTGCCCCAGACCGGCCATACCGCTAACCTCGAGGACCCGGCCGCGTTCAACCGCGAGGTCGACCGCTTCCTGGCGGCGGTCGACCGCGGCGCCTGGCGGCAGCGCGATCCCCGTTCCCTGTCCGCCTCCACCACCGGCATGACCAGCTAGAACGCCGGGATCCGAACGGGAAGCCATCTGTGAGCAAATGCTCATATGCTTGACATATGAGCAGGGCAGCGGAGGGGGCAGGCTCGTGAGGACAGAGCAGGATGGCCGGTCAGGCAGCGAGGAACTGCTCCTGCGGGTGGCCTGGTTCTACTACAAGGACGAGCTGACCCAGGATGAGATCGCCAGGCGGCTCTCGGTGTCCCGCGCGTCGGTCGGCCGGATGCTGGACCGGGCGCGCAAGGTCGGCCTGGTCTCGATCAACCTGAACGCCGACCACCTGAACGCGTTCGAGGTAAGCAGGCAGCTGCGCCGGGTGTTCGGCCTGGCCGAGGCGCTGGTCGTACCGGATGATGCTTCGGGCGAGGGCTCACGACCTGCGCTGAACGCGCGGCTGGGCCTGGGCGGCGCCCAGTTCATGAGCACCCACCTGCGGCCGGGCGGGAGCCTCGGCGTGGGCTGGGGGGACACGGTGTCCCGCGTCATCGCCGCGACCAACTTCGGCGCGGTCGGCCCGGTCCGGATGGTGTCGCTGACCGGCGGGGTCGACGCCTACCTGCCGGCGTTCCTGTCGTCCAAGGGCGAGGGCGCCGCCGAGAGCGAGATGACCAGCGCGACGGTCATCCCCACCCCGATCGTCGCGTCCACCCCGGAGCTAGCCGCGGCCCTGAAGGCCGAACCCGCGATCCAGCAGGTACTGGAGCAGGCGTGCGGCGTGGAACAGGCGATCGTCGGGGTCGGTACGCCCACCGCGGACGCCACCATCGTGCAGATGGGTTACCTGGAAGCTCGCGACGTCCGTGAGCTCGGCGACCACCACGTGGTCGGGGACATCCTGGGGCAGTTCTTCGACGCCTCGGGTTCCGTCGTCCCGTTGCCCATTCACGACCGCCGGATCGGCATCGAGCTGTCCGACCTGGCCCAGATCCCCAAGGTGGTCGGGGTGGCCGGCGGCCTGCACAAGGCCGAGGCGATCCTCGGCGCGCTGCGCGGCGGGTTCCTCGACGTCCTGGTCACGAACGAGCTCGCCGCGCTCCGCCTGCTCGAGCTGGAGCGCGCAGCCGCCTAGGCCCAGGCCGAGAGAATTGTGATGCGGGGGGATCGGCGGGAGGGCTTGCCATGGCTGGCGAACGGGGCAGATACTGCAGCTACGAGCAGATGCGCACGTGATGAGCGAATGCTCTGACCAGGCGAAGGTCGAGATCCGGCGGACCGGGCGGTTGCGAGCTACCCCGAGGAGGTATCGGATGGCAAGCGGTAACGGCGTGCGAATCGTGCCGCCGTCGGTGCCCATGACGATCACGCCGATCGGCCCCGGGCGGTTCGTCCTCGACTCGGGCCGCGGGCACGGGATCGACCTCGAGCCGACCGACGTCTACCCGTGACCCTGCGCGTCCTGGTGGTCGGCGACCCCTACATGCCGGTGTCCGCCTACGCTTCGGCCCTGGCCGGCCTGGACGGCCGGGTCGAGCTGACCACGATGCAGATCGCTGACGTCACCTGCGCGCCGCCGGTCACCGAGTCCGAGCGCGGGCTGCGCGAGTACGTGGGTGACCCGGCCGAGGTGGCCCGCGCCGTGGCCGGGCACGACGTGCTGATCGTGCACGGCGCGGCGGTCAGCGCCGAGGTGCTCGGCGCGGCCCCGCTGCGGCTGGTCTGCTGCGCCCGCGGCGGTCCGGTCAACGTGGACGTGGCGGCCGCGACCGACCGCGGCATCCCGGTGGTGAACACGCCCGGCAAGAACGCCGAGGCGGTCGCCGAGCTGACCATCGCCTTCGCCCTGCTGCTGATCCGGGCGGTGCCGCAGGCCAGCCGGTACCTGCTGGACGGGGGCGGCTTCGCCGAGTCGGTTTTCGAGGGACGGGAGTTCTTCGGCGCCGAAGCACCGAGCCTGACCATGGGCCTGGTCGGGCTGGGTCACGTCGGCCGCGAGGTGGCCCGGCGAGCCCGGGCGCTCGGCTTCGCCGTGCTGGGGTACGACCCCGAGCCGCCGGCTCCCCAGGACGAGAGCGAGGTCGAGCTGGTGTCGCTCGACACGCTGCTGGCCCGCTCGGACATCGTCTCGCTGCACGCCCGGCTGACCCCGCAGAACGAGCGGATGTTCTCCCGCGACCGGTTCGCCCAGATGCGGCCAGGCGCGTACTTCATCAACACGGCGCGCGAGTCGCTGGTGGACGAGCGGGCCCTGCGCCAGGCGCTGGAGCAGGGCCGCCTCGGCGGCGCGGCGCTGGACGTGCTGGAGCGGACGGCGGACCGGCATCCGCTGCTGACGATGCCGAACGTCTTCGTCACCCCGCACATCGGCGGGGCCACCGCCGAGACCCTGACCCGGGGCGCGCAGCGGGCGGTCACCGCGGTGGCCGAGCTGCTGGCCGGGCGGGTGCCCGCCAACGTGGTGAACCCCGCGGCCCTGCAAGCCCAGGTCATACAGGCCAAGGTCAAACACGGGAGCGCGGCCGGATGAGCGGACCGTACCTGCTGGCCATCGACGCGGGCACCGGGAGCTGCCGGGCCGTGCTGTTCACCGAGACCGGTGAGCAGGCCGGCGTGGGGCAACGCGAGTGGACCCACCACGAGCCGCCCGGCGTGCCCGGCGGCCAGGACTTCGACGTCGTGGCGGGCTGGCAGGCCATCGCCGCCTGCGTCCGGGACGCGCTGCGCTCGGCCAGCAACGGGGCGGGCGCGACCGGCGGCGACGTGGCGGCCGTCGCGGCGACGAGCATGCGCGAGGGCATGGTCCTGTACGACGCGGGCGGGCGCGAGATCTTCGCCTGCCCCAACGTGGACAGCCGGGCCTTCGTCGAGGCCGGGGACCTCATCCGCGAGGGCGCCGCGGAGAAGATCTACGCCGAGGCCGGCGACTGGGTGTCCATCACCTCCCCGGCCCGGCTGCGCTGGCTGGCCCGGCACCGGCCGGACATCCTGGCCGCGACCGCCAGCCTGGGCATGCTCAGCGACTGGATCGTGTACCGGCTGACCGGCGAGCACGCGACCGAGCCCTCCTGCGGGTCAAGCTCGGGCATGTTCTCGCTGGCCAGCCGGCGCTGGTCGCAGACCATCCCGGCGCTGAGCGGCCTGCCCGCGGGGGTCCTGCCGCCGGTGGTGGACCCCGGCACGGTGGTGGGCGAGGTCAGCGCGGCGGCGGCCGAGCTGACCGGGCTGCGCCCGGGTACGCCGGTGGCCGCGGGCGGCGGAGACACCCAGCTCGGCCTGCTCGGCGCGGGCGCGCAACGGGACGAGTACACCGTGGTCGCCGGGACGTTCTGGCAGAACACGGTGCTGCTCGCCGAGCCGCTCATCGACCCGCGGATCCGGCTGCGGACCCTGTGCCACGTGATGCCGGGCGAGTGGATGCTCGAGGGCATCGGCTTCTACTGCGGGATGAGCATGCGCTGGTTCCGGGACGCGTTCTGCGACGCCGAGGTCGCCCTGGCCCGGGCCCGGGGCGTCGACCCCTACGTGGTGATGGAGGAGACCGCGGCCGCGGTGCCGGCCGGTTCCGGCGGCGTGATCGCGATCTTGTCCAACCTGATGAACGCCAGGCGCTGGGCGCACGCCAGCCCGTCGTTCCTCCAGTTCGACCTGGCCGACCCGGCGGCTTCCGGCCGCGGCGCCTGCGTCCGGGCGATCGAGGAAGCCGCCGCCTACGTGGCCCGCGGGCACCGGGACATCATCACCGAGCTGACCGGCCTGACCTTCGGCGAGGTCATCTTCACCGGCGGCGCGGGCCGCGGCCGGCTCTGGCCGCAGATCATGGCCGACGTGCTCGGCGTGCCCGTGCACATCCCGGCCGTCACCGAGAGCAGCGCCCTGGGCGCGGCCATCTGCGCCGGCGCCGGCGCCGGCGTCTACTCGGACCTGCTCGAGCTGCGCCCGGGCCTGCGCCGCCGGACGGCCACCTTCGAGCCGGACCAGGCCGCCGCGGCGGCGTACGACGAGCAGTACGCCGCCTGGCGCGAGATCTACCGGCGGATGCTCGAGATCACCGACGACGGCCTGCTCAACCCGCTCTGGCGGGCGGCGGGCGCCTAGGAAGGCAACGATGGCCGACAACGACGACCTCACCGCGGGCGCCCGGTTCGCCCCGTCGGTGCCCGCCCGGCACGAGCCCTTCCCGCTCAGGGGCTGCGGGGCGCTCGACTGGGGCATGCAGAGCAGGCTGGCCCGCATCTTCCGGCCGGACACCAGGCGGACCGTCATGCTCGCCATCGACCACGGTTATTTCCAGGGCCCGACCACCGGCCTGGAACGGGTGGACCTTTCTATCCTGCCGCTGCTGCCCTACGCCGACGCGCTGATGACGACGCGGGGCATGGTCCGCTCCACGGTCCCGCCCGCCTCGCGGGTCCCGATCGTGCTGCGCGCCAGCGGCGGGCCGAGCGTGCTGCGGGAACTGTCCGACGAGCGGCTCGCGGTCGGCATGGAGGACGCGGCCAGGATCAACGCGGCCGCCGTGGCGGTGCAGGTGTTCATCGGCGGGGAGCACGAGACCCAGTCCGTTCGGAACATGACCCGGCTGGTCGACGCCGGGCAGCGGTACGGCATCCCGGTGCTCGCCGTCACCGCGGTCGGCAAGGAGCTGACCAGGGACGCCCGCTACCTGCGGCTGGCCACCAGGATCTGCGCCGAGCTCGGCGCCCACTTCGTCAAGACCTACTACTGCGAGGAGGACTTCGACACGGTCACGTCGGCGTGCCCGGTCCCGCTGGTCATGGCCGGCGGCAGGAAGCTGCCGGAACGCGACGCGCTCACGATGGCGTACCACGCGATCGAGAACGGCGCGGCCGGCGTGGACATGGGCCGCAACATCTTCCAGAGCGACACCCCCGAGCCGATGATCCGCGCGGTCGGGGCGGTCGTCCACGAATCCTCCAAGCCCGCGGACGCCTACGAGCAATACCTGCGCCAGCCATCGTGACCGCGGAACCGCAGATGAACAGGGATGACCTGCGGCGGCCGCTGCCGCTGGCCTACCACCCGCTCTACCGGTTCTACGAGGGCGGCGCGCTGACCAGGCAGTTCCGCGGCCTGCCCGAACGTCCCGACGACTGGTGGTCCGAAGACTGGGTGGGCTCGTGCACCTGCGCGGGCAACCCGGACCCGGACGGCCGCGTCCAGGGCCTGAGCACGGTGGACCTGCCGTCCGGCCAGGTCACGCTCAAGAGCCTGGCCGAGGCGTGGCCCGGGGAGATGGGAGATACCAGCGTGCTGGTCAAGCTGCTCTCCCCGTCCGGCCCGGTGCCGCTGCACGCGCACCCGACGCGAGCCTGGGCCCGGCGGCACCTCGGGTCGCCGTTCGGCAAGACCGAGGCGTGGATCCTGCTGGACACGCCCGGCGACGGTACCGAACCGGCCTACGCCGGGATCGGCTTCCAGCCGGGCGTCACCCGGGAGTGGTTCGCCGGCGCGGTGCGCCGGCACGACAAGGCGGCGCTGCGCGCCAGCCTGCACCGCACCGAGGTGCACCCGGGCGAGGTGTACGTCGCGCACGCGGGCGTGCCGCACTACCTCGGGCCGCGGCTGTCGTTCATCGAGGTCCAGGAGCCGAGCGACCACATCGTGATCCCGGAGACGTCCGGCGAGGACGACCCGGGGGCGACCATGGGCCTGGGCTGGGACCTGGCCCTGGACATGATCGACTACGGCACGGCCGACGCCGCGAGCACGCTCGCCCGCGCCCGCCAGCAGCCGCGGGTGCTGCGGACCAGCCGCGGCTCGCGCGAGGTGCGGCTGTTCGCCGGCGACGTCACGGAGTTCTTCGACGCCACCGTGCTCGAGGTGGCGGACGAGATCGAGGTCGCCGACGGCCGCTTCTCGATCGCGATCGTCACCGCGGGCGACGGGTGGGCCGAGGGGGACTTCGGCCGCCAGCCGGTCCGCAAGGGCCAGACGTTCGCCTGGCCGGCCAGCCTGTCCCTGCGCCTATGCGCCGGGCGGGCACCGGTCCGGGTGGTCCGCTGCCTGGGGCCCGCTATCGAGGGGCCCGCTGTCTAGGAGGGAACGAGGCGGCGAGGTAACACGGTGAGCGAGTCCCGGTGCCGCCACGCCAGCCGCAGCACGGCGGCGCCGGCCGCCTGCACCGGATCGCGGGTCACGACGCGGTCGATGACGTGCGCGGCGAACTCCCGCGCCGCGAGCACGCTGCCCTCGTCGTTGCCCCGCGGGTCCAGCCTGAACAGCTCGTCGAACACCCGGCTGTCGATCACCGCCACGGTGAGCAGGTCGGTGGCGTAGGTCAGCGGGTCGACGCCGAGGCCCAGGCACCACACCCGGATCTGGCCCCGGTCCAGCGCGGCGGCCATGTGCCGGGCGAACGGCCAGGACTGGTAGTCCACCGGCCCCGCCCCGTACTCCTCCGGGGTCCCGCGGAGCTCCTCGTCGAACTCGCGGAGCATGCACCGCCACAGCGAGAAGTCCTCCCGCTCGTGCCACGAGGCATCGCCGGACGGCTGGAACACGCCGACCGGGATCACCTGGTACATGCCGCCCGCGTGGCCCACCTTGGCCGGGTCCCGCCAGTGCATCAGGAACGACGCCCGCCCGGTGGCCGCGTCGAACCGGAGCGTCAGCGTGGTGATGGCCAGGTTGGCCGGGCGGCGGGTCAGGTCGCACGGGTCCGCGATCCGGGCGCGCGGGCCGGCCGCGCGGTGCGGGTCCTGGCCGCCGAGCCGGGTGGCGGCGTACTCGTGCGCCGCCGCCTCGCCGGTGTCCACGCCGTCGAAGTAGCGGCCGCGGGTGAAGGCGAGCCGGGGCTTGGTGAGGTCGGCCTCGGTCAGCCGGTAGGTGGGGCGGTTCTCGAACACGGCCGGCGCGGCCAGGTCCCGCAGCACGTCCGAGTAGCTGCGGTAGCGGGTCCCGTCCGGCCGCTCGGGCAGTCCCGGACCGGGGGTTCGCGGGGGTGTCCCCCGCGTGTGGGGTGTCCCCCGCGGGTCGGCCGTAGCAGAGAAGTCGAGCTCGATGTCGTGCAGCGGGACGGGCTCGACGGGCTGCCACTCCGGGGCGGCGAGCAGCGGGGTGCCGGCCATCCTGCGCTCGGCCGGATACGCCCCGGCCGCGTCGACCGCCAGGGCATGGCGATGCTCCTGCAGGTACGAGCGCACCCGCAGCCACTCGGCCTGGCTGGCGGTCAGGGTCATCCCGACCCCATTCTGGGCGCCGGGATGTGATCGTCGGCCCAGAAGCTGATCAGCTCGTCCTCGGTCAGCGACTGCGGCGGCACGCCGCGCAGGGTGCGGCCGGTGGCCAGGCTCCAGCTGGTGATGAGCACCCGGGCGAGCAATTCGTCCTCGTTTGCGTGCCGGACGGCGCGGCTGAAAAACCTGCGCCTCGACTTTGCGCTGAAATCGCTCGCGAAACACATACCGGAGACAGTAGTGTCTTGCATAACGCGCCTCCTTCGGGGAGGTGGACAGGAAAGTCCGCTCGCCGGTCTCGTGGTACCTGATCCCACACAGTTAGCCGCAGCACCGGGGGGCGGCCTTTCGGATAGCGCCTTTTCGTACAGGTCACGGCGTCCGCTGGCAACCCCGTGCTGGCTACACAGGGCGACGAAAACGACTCTACCGGGAGCGTAAAGACCGCGGGCCGAAAAGACAATTCTGTCCGGCGTTGTATTCAATTCACCGGTCGGCCCTAATACGCGATCCCCTCACACGCAACTGCGTAGAGAGGAGGAATTCCAGGCGGGCTGATATGCCGATCTTGCCCGGAATGTACGCATCAAAAAGCGCGCGGAGTCACAGCCGCAGCCGGCGGGACAGGTCCGAGGCGAGCATTCCGTCCGGGTCGAGCCCGGCCCGCAGCTTGCGGAACTCCTCGAGCCGCGGGTACATCTCCGCTAGCGTGCCGGGCGGCACCCGGGAGTCCTTGGCCAGGTAGACCCGGCCGCCCGCGTCGACGACGAGCCGGTCGAGCGAGGCCAGCAGGCCGTCCAATCCGCCGGCGCGGGCGGGCACGTCGAGCGCGAGCGTCCAGCCGGGCGCCGGGAACGAGAGCAGCCCGGGGTCGCCCTCGCCGAACCGCTTGAGCACGGTCACGAAGGAGGCGGCGCGGGCCCGGCTGACCAGCTCGAAGGAACGGCGCACCGCAGCCTCCTGGCCGAACGGCACCACGTACTGGTACTGCCGGAAGCCGCCGGGCCCGTAGACCCGGTTCCAGTTCCTGATCGCGTCCAGCGGGTGGAAGAACGCGCCGATCGTCTGCAGCTCGCCCTGCCGCGAGCGGGGCGCGCGCCGGTAGTAGGCCTCGTTGGCCAGCGCCACCGAGTACCGGTTGATCAGGCCGGGCGGCATCCACGGCGGCACGCCGAGCCGGGCGCCGGGCCGGAACGCGAACGGGTCGGCCCGGTCCGCGGCCGGCAGGTCGGCGGGCTCGGCGAAGTCGCCGCTGGTGACCACGGACCGGCCCAGCCTGGCGCCCTGGGCCAGGCTGTCCGACCAGGCCACCGTGTAGCCGAAGGACGTGTCGTGCTCGGCCAGGACGGCCATCGTCTCGTCGATGTCGGCGGTGCGCACGGTGTCCACCCTGACCCGCGCGGTGGCCACCCGCTTGAGCTGGATCACGGCGCGCACGATGAGGCCGGTCAGGCCCATGCCACCCGTGGTGGCCCAGAACAGCTCGGGATCGGACCGTTCGGTGACCGTGCGGAGCTCGCCGCCGGGCAGGACGATGTCGGCCGACCGCACGTGCCGGGCGAAGCTGCCGGCCACGTGGTGGTTCTTGCCGTGCACGTCGGCCGCGATGGCGCCGCCGACCGTCACCTGCCGGGTGCCCGGGGACACCGGCACGAACCAGCCGGCCGGCAGGCCCGCCACCATGAGCTGCTCCAGGCTGACGCCGGCCTCGCAGGTCGCCAGGCCGGTGTCCGGGTCCAGGTCGAGGATCCGGTTCAGCCGGGCGGTGGAGATCACCACGCCGCCGTCGCACTGCGCGGCGTTGTTGTAGCTGCGGCCGAGCCCGCGGGCGATCACGCCGCGGCCAGAGGTCTCCAGCAGCCGGGCCGCGCCGGCCACGGTGGCCGGCGCGGCCAGCTCGGCCTGGGACGGCGCTATCCGGCCCCAGCCGGTGAGGCTGACGGTGCGGCTTGGCATAGTGCCCGAATAGTAGCCGCCGCCGCGATGGCGTGAGGCGGCGCGGGAACGTAAGACCCGGCCCGTTCGGGAAATTTAGGGGCTGAACGGGCCGGGCTCACCTGCCTGTACCGGCCTGGAGGAATCCTGGGTTCAGACCGGGGCGACCGCGCGGTCGGCGGTCTCCATGTCCTTGTAGAAGCGGCGGTGCACCCGGAGCTTCTCGTTTCCGGCCAGGACGCGGTGCCAGACGCCGGAGCCCGGGCCGAGCCGGGTCGACCTGGGCAGCTCGGTCACCACGCCGCGGGCCGTCTTCATGCTGGACTTCCCGGCGTCGAGCACCACGATCCGGTTCGGCGTGACGGCCAGGATCCGGTAGTGGTTCAGCCCCAGGAAGACAAAGATGCCGGTCAGCCCGGCGAGCCACTGGCTCGCCGTCTGCGCGCCGATCACGGCCTGGATCGGCTCACCGGGCCGCAGGTACTGGGCGGCGGATTCGCGCATGGAGTCGCGCAGGGCCACGAGAATCACCTCAAAAGTGTCGTTAGCTTTCATGCGTGCGGCGGTCCATCCCGTGCCGCTGCGTTCCACTCCGGGGCGCCGGGCCACCCGGCGGCCGAGGTCAGCCGGGCCAGTAGGAGCAGCGGACGCCGGTGTGCACGGTCTGGCGCAGGTGCTCGCCGATGACGCCGTCGGCTTCGGTGATCCGGGCCAGCGCCCGGCGGATGGCCTTGCCCACCGCGACCCGGGCGCGCTCGGGCTGGTCGGGGAAGGCCCTGGTCCGGCCGCCGAACCCGGCCGCGCTGGAGAGCTGGGCGACCAGCCAGTCGCGTTCGGCCCTGGCCTGGCGGGCCCGGTCGGGTTCCAGCTCGTCGATCTCGGTATCCAGCTTCTTGAGCCGGCCCCGATACTCGGCGATCGCCTCCGGGTCAAGGACGCGCTGCGCCGCCCCGGCCTCGCCGCTCGTCCCGCTCAGCCCGGCCAGGCCCGCCACCAGGTCGGCGGCCTGGATCTCCTGGCGCGGGTTGGCGATCAGCACGGCCAGGTGGACCACGCCGATGCTGTCCTCCACCAGGACGCTGCGGCCGTGCAGGGTCACCCGCCACTTGCGGCCGACCCGCTGGATGTCGGCCACGGCCGGGGCCGGGGCAGCGTTGGCCGCCGGGTAGTCGGTCACGGGCAGGCCCGCCGAGGCCGCCTCGGTCGTGGCCGCGTCGAGCTCGCGGCGCGTCGCGTCGGCGTCCCCGGGCGAGCCGCGCAGCGCGTGCGCCTGGGCCAGCCGCTGCCGGGACGCCACCAGCGCGGGCCAGTGCGCCAGCGCGAGGTTGTGCTGGACGGCCGCGGTCAGGTGCTCGATGGCCAGGTCGAGCTGCCGGGAGGTGAGCGCGGCCACGCCGAGGGCGTGCTGCACCGACCCGAAGCAGGTGATGCCGAGGCTGCCGATCATCGGCAGGTGCGCGTGCGGGCGGAGCAGCTCGTAGGCCCGGGCCGCCACGTCGGGCTCCTCGAGCAGGTACGCGGCCTCCACCACGCCGTTCATCGTGACCAGCCAGCTGCTCGATCTGGGCAGCGCGGCCAGGTCGCTGCCGCACAGCGCGGCCAGCGCGCTGGCGGCCTTGGGCCGGTCCCCGCTCAGCGCCGCGGCGACGGCCAGCGCGGCGACCGCGGAGTTGTCCACCGCGGACAGCACCGGGGAGTGCACCCGGTCGTCCAGCATCGGCAGCAGCTCGGTCAGCCGCCCCTGGTACCAGCGGATCGTCACCAGCTGGGCGGCGGACCACCAGGCGTGGTCGGCGTCGCCCGCGGCCGCGCCGCGGCTGGCGCAGACCGCGGCCAGCGCCTCGGCGTCGGCGAACCGGCCCGCCCTGATGGCCAGCATCACGTCGATCGCGCTGGCCACGAAGCCGACGGCGAGGTGGTCCCGCTGGGCGAGGTGGTCCTTCAGCTCGCCCAGCAGCCGCCCGGCGTGCGGGTCGCCCGCGCAGTACGCGTCGGCCGTCTGCCAGAGCAGGCCCATCAGCAGGTCGCTGTGCCGCTCGGTGCGGAAGCTCGCCTTGGTCAGCTCGACGGCCAGCTCGCGGCGCGCGCTGACGTGCTCGGGGCCGAGCAGGCAGTGGTGGGCGATGCGGAGGGCCTCGGCGAGGAGTTCGGAATCCCCGGCGGCGCGCACCTCGTCGAGCGCGGCCAGCACGGCCGCGTGCGTGCCGCGGGCGTAGTCCGCCTCCCCCGCCAGCCGGGTGCGGACCCGCAGGGCCAGGGCCGACCGGGGGTCGAGCAGCGTGAGCACGTGCTGCAGCCGCGCCTCGAGCAGCACCGTGCTGGTGACGGTGCGGCGCTCGGCCACCCACAGGCCGGCCAGGCCCAGCGCGGCCAGCGCCATCGACTCGGCGTCGCCGGCCCGTTCGGCCAGCCGGTAGGCGCGCTCGAAGCTGTCCCGGCTGGCCTGCAGGTCGCCGGCCTCGTGCTGGGCGCGGACCCCGTCCGCGAGCGCGGCCTCGAGCTCGTCCGGGTGGACCAGTTCCAGGCGCCGAGAAGGCATCGCCCCGCCTGCCTCGCTCGTCATAGGGCCAATGTATTCGGGGCGGCTCGGCACCGTCGAGGCTACGGCGGATGCCAGGTGACGGCGGCGTCGGTCCACGCGAGCGCCGGTCGCCGTGGCTGTGTCAGTATGGCGCCGCTCTGCTCCGACGACGGTTAACAGTATCTACTGCATGCAGTAAGAGAGACCTCACCGTGCCGCTGCCGGACGCGCTGACACGAAAACTGGGTCCCGCTGGGCGTGCGGCAGCGAACCCTGGCCTGGTGCGGTGGCGAGGGCTGGCGGCTGGCGGTGATTTGTCCGGCGGGAATTGCCGGGGTGCCGGGTTGGCGGCTCCTGGGTTAGGGCCCCGGGCGTGGCTGGCGGGTCAGGCGCCGGGTGTTAAGGCGGCCTCCGGGGCGTGGCCGGGGGGCGGGCTGATGGTGATGGTGACGGTGCAGCCGGGGTGGAGCTTCTGGATCTGGCGCTCCAGCCAGGCCTGGCGCTGTGCGGGGGTTTCGCGCCTGGTGTAGAAGTCTTCTCCCAGGTCCTGGTAGGGGGTTCCGGACTTGAGGACTGAGTAGGCGATCTTGAGCAGGGTGTGCGCGATCGCGACGATGGCCTTCTTCTTGGCGGCGGGGTTCTTCGGCCCGCCGAAGCGGCGGACCAGCCGGTTGTACCGGGCCTGCAGCCGTCCCCGGACGCGGATCGCGGCCCAGGCGGCCTGGACCAGCACCGGCTTGATGTAGGTGCCGGCGTCGCCGGTCCGGCTGTGCTTGCGCTTGCCGGCGCTGATGTAGTTGCCCGGGGCCAGGCTCACCCAGGAGGCAAGCTTCTCGTGTGAGCCGAACCACTGGTGCGGGGCGGGGCCGATCTCGGCGATCCAGGTCCAGGCGACCACGTCGCCGAACCCGGGGATGGTCTTGAGCAGGTCTATCTCCCGCTGCCAGGCCGCGGCGAGGCCAGCGATCTGCTTGTCCAGGCCCCCGATCGCGGTGTCGTGCACCCGGATGCGGTCCAGGATCAGCCGGCACATCAGCGCGTGGTGTCCGGTGAACCGGCCTTCCAGCGCCATCGACAGGTCCGCCAGCTTCCCCGCGGCCCGGGCCCGGCCCCTGGCCAGGTCCGCCATCACCTTGCCGCGCCGCTCGCCATCGATCAGCGCCTCGATCATCGCGGCCGGGCCTTTGCCGGTAATGTCGGAGGCGACCGAGCCGAGCTTGATGCCGGCCGACTCCAGCGTCTTGTCCAGCCGCTGGATCTCGGAGGTGCGGGCCTGGACCGTCTTCGACCTGTACCGGGTCAGGTCCCGCACCTCCTTCAGCTCCGCCGCCGGGATGTAAGAGCCCTGCAGCAGCCCGCATTCGAGCAGCTCCGCCAGCCGGGCGCAGTCCTTCGCGTCGGTCTTGTGCCCCTTCAGCGCCTTGACGTGCGCCGGGTTGACCACCAGGACCTCGGTGAAGTCCTCCTCCAGCAGCGCGTAGTACACCGGCTCGGTGTAGACGCCGCTGGCCTCCATCACCACGTGCGTCACCCCCCGCGCGCGCAGCTCCCGCGCCATCTCCCGCAGCACCCCGTAAAACGTGCGGAAGGTCAGGATCGCCGTCTTGCGGGTCCACGGCTTATCCCCGGGCGACCGGATCGCCACCTTGATCATCTTCTTGTGCACGTCGATCCCCGCGACGCGCTCATGCATCACCTTCATGCGCGGCCACCTCCTGCAGCGGCAACCCCCATCCCGATAAATGACACGGCACGCCGCCTGCCAGGGCCCCCGTCAGTACAGGAGACTGACACACGCGCACGCAGCAGCAACGGTGGTTACCCACCAGGGGAGCCCCGGCACCTAATCTGAAACACGGCCTCGAACGGTCCAAGTGCGGACAGTGACGACAGACGGCACGCCGCCACCACTGTCCACCTTCCGCCCCGCCCGCCGCCGCCGAACCACCAGAAAACCCCAGCCCGCACCGGACCCGCACCCGCCGCCGACGTGAGGGACCAAGTTTTCATCATCCACGGCAGCAGCGCGCAGCGACGCATGATTTCTGAAACCGGACATCCAGTGCGCTAGAACGCGCTCGATCCGGGGTTTCATGGCGTTCCAGCTAGGGTGACACCATGACGGTCCCCGGGCC
>DAIOWL010000023.1:0-15293 GCA_036758545.1 Streptosporangiaceae bacterium
GGTCCTCCTGCCACGGACGCACCGACGTCAGCGTCCGCCCGTCGCTCTCGATCTCTGCCGCACCCCAATGCGTGAGGTGGACGTGTCTGCGCTGCTGTCCGGCCACGACCACCATTCAAGCCGGGCTCGCGGTGCTGCGCTACCGCGGGTCGGAGACATGAGGTGTATCACGGCTGCCCCCGCGGCGCTCTGCGCGGGTGGGGAAGTCAGATGAGAGAAGGCCAGAAATGCCGGACAGCCAGACGCCGACCAAGAGCCAGTCGGCCCGGTTCTTCTTCGGCAGCGCGAAACCAGGACGGGGATTCCTGCTGCTCTACCCGGACCGCCTGACCGCTGTGAGCAGTCCGGTCGACACCTGGGGTTACGTGATAGGGCCGGTGATCTTCCTGGTCCTCAGCCTCCCGCTCTCCCACCGGATCGGGTACGCGGGAGTAGCCGCCGGATCCGCGATCGGCTGGGGGATCGGAAACTACATCAACTCCAGGCGGGCGGTCGCGAAGGCGGCCCAGGGCGGCGACGGGGTGACCGTTATCCCGTTCGGTCTGATCACTGGCGTCCGAACCGGGAAACCCCAGGGGATGTCCGACTGGTGGGGCGTCCGGATCCTGGTCGTGACGACGGCGGACGGAACCGAGTACGAGTTCCGCGGGACGATGGAAAAGTGGCAGGACTACCTCACCGACGCCCTGACCGCACGGGGCTGCGGGGTCCATCCCGCGATTGACGGCATCATGGTCACCCCGCCGTCGACGTGGGCGGAAGGCTGACGGGTACGCGCCACCTCTATTTCAGGACCGAGCCGAGGCTGGCGCCACCCCAGGCGAGCAGGACACCAGCCAGCATGGATCCCGCCAGGTTGATCATTGCCAGCCGACGCGCACCGTCCCGGACCAGCGTGAGCGAGTCCACCGCCCACGTGGAGTACGTCGTGTACGCCCCGATGAACCCGGTCTGCACTCCGGCCGCGATCCAGTGCGGCCAGGCGCTGGCTACGCCCAGGCCGAAGAGCAGGCCCAGCACGAAGGCCCCGGACAGGTTCACCGCCAGGATGCCGACCGGGAACCGGGTTCGGGTCCGGTCCTGGATGGCGCTGAACCCCTCCTGGCGGGCGATCGCACCAGCGAATCCGCCGACGAGGACCGCGAGCAGCGTAGTCATCTCGGTGGCCCTCCCTTCGCCGGACCGGGCCGCGCCCGCCGCTTCCGCAAGACGGCGCGTGCCGTCTCCGTGAGCGAGAACCCGGCCCACGCGCACGCGGGAGCGGCCAGCAGGCTGGTCACGGCGTACACCGCGGCCAGCGTCGAGTGCGCAGAGGATCGCTGGTAGATCTCGAGTGACATCGTTGAGAAGGTCGTGAGTCCCCCGCAGAACCCCGTCCCGATGGCCGGCCGGGTCAGTTCGTGTGCGGCCAGCCAGTCGGCGGGCAGCGCGACGACGGCGCCCAGGATCACCGTGCCCACCACGTTGACCAGGAAGGTGCCGAGGGGGTAGGCATCCATGTGCGTCGGTATGGCGAGCGTGGTGCCGTAACGGGCCGCCGCCCCGATGGCGCCACCGGCGCCTATCACGGCCAGCAGGGTTAGGCGGCGCTGGAACGCAGTCGCCGGGGCCGCAGGCCTCCCGCGGTCGTCGGCCGGGGCGCTCGTCATGATTCGCGGCTACGTCTGGTAGGCAGCCTCATCACCAGCACCCTCCGGAACCCCTGTTTCACCGCCCCGGCCGGTGATGGCCGGTGGCCAGAGGCCATCTTCCTCCAGCCTCGCGATCGTGAGGCCCGGGGGATGTGCCGGCGTTAACGGACCAGCGTTAGTGCAGGATCCAGCCTCAGCTTGTCTTCGCAGCTGAACCGCGGTCTGCTTGCTGCGGCCCGGCGTTGCTCGGCTTGATGTCGAAGTCGAATATCTCGGTCGGCAGGTAGAGCGAGCAGCAAGCGTTCGGGATGTCCACCACCCCGGAGACCCGGCCCTCGATCGGCGCGGATCCGAGCAGCAGATAGGCCTGCTCGCCTGAGTAGCCGAACTTCTTGAGGTACTCGATTGCATTCAGGCACGCTCGACGGTAGGCGATTGTGGCGTCGAGGTAGTGGTTGTCGCCGGTGGTCTCGTGCACCGATACGCCGATGAAGGTCAGGAACTCGCTGTAGCGAGGTTCAACCCGGCCCGGGATGAGTACCGGGTTCGTCGTGATGCCGTACTTCTCCATGCCGCCCTTGATGAGGTCGACGCCGAAGTCGATGAACCCGCCCATCTCGATGGCGCCGCAGAAGGTGATCTCCCCGTCGCCCTGGGAGAAGTGGAGGTCGCCGCCCGAGAGCTTGGCGCCCGGAACGTGAACGGGATAGAAGACGCGGCTGCCTCTGGTGAAGTTCTTGATGTCGTGATTGCCGCCGTTCTCGCGGGCCGGCACCGTCCGGGCCCCCTCTCGGCCCACGCGGGCCAGCTCGCTGCCCCGGAGCGTGCCGGCCAGGACCCCGTCCTCGAGCGGCGGGAGCGCCAGCGGCGGCACCCGGTTCGGGTCGGTGTCGATCAGCGCCTGCTCGCGGCGGTTCCACTCGGCCAGCAGCCGGGCGGACGGGGCGGTCCCGAACAGCCCGGGGTGCGTGATGCCGGTGTAGCGGACCCCGGGGACGTGCCGGGACGTCGCTTCCTGGCCGCGGAAGTCCCAGATCGCCTTGTAGGCGTCCGGGAAGTGGTCGGTGAGGAAGCCGCCGCCGTTGGCCTTGGCGAAGATACCCGTATAGCCCCATCCCTGGCCTGGCGCGTCGCCGTACTCCTGCGGAGGCTGGCAGGGACCGAGGTCGAGGATGTCGACCACCAGCAGGTCACCCGGCTCGGCGCCCTGGATCTCGATCGGACCGCTCAGCATGTGCGCGACGTTCAGGTTGACATCTCGCACGTCGTTCGCTGAATCGCTGTTCTGCAGCTGGGCGTCCGTCCACTCCCGGCATTCCACCCGGAACTCACTGCCAGGCCTGACCGAGGCGGCCGGCGGAATGTCCGGGTGCCACCTGTTGTGGCCCGGGACGGCCTGATCCGCCATCGACTTGGACTGATCCACACTGAATACGACTTCTGGCATAGGAAATCCTCCTGTCCTTGGTGCCGTCTACGCCGTTGTTTCCATCCGTCTGAGGGCACGCTGACCGGCTTGCCCGAATCGCTAAGCCGATGCCTCTTTATTCGGTTTTATCCCCGTTCGTCCCACTATTGTCCGCCGTGGGCGGCCTGTCAACGGGCCTGCGCCCGCGGCGTCGCACCGCCTCCTGGGCATGCGGGCGGACCGCATGGCCGGCTCGTGGTCCCGCTGTCTGGCCAGTCCCCCATCGCTTGCAATAGCACCATGCCAGCAATACTTTCGGCTGAAGGCCTGCGCCTGGCGTGGACGCTGGTTCGTCCTCTGGCGGGAAGGTGATGTCCTGATATGACGTCTCGCACCGATTACGAGATCTTCGACCTCGGCGACTTCACGCTCAGCGGCGGCGCAACACTTCGCGGGGCCCGGCTCGCGTACAAGACCTACGGGACGCTCAGCGCGAACCGTGACAACGCGATCGTCTACCCGACGTGGTACTCGGGGCGCCACTGGGACAACGAATGGCTCATCGGCGGCGGCACGGCCCTCGATCCCGCGCGCTACTTCATCATCGTCCCGAACATGCTCGGAAACGGGCTGTCATCGTCGCCGAGCAACATGCCGCCGCCGTACAACGGGCCGCGGTTCCCCGACGTCCGGGTCCAGGACAACGTGCGCGCCCAGCACAAGCTCGTGACCGAGCGCTTCGGGATCGAGCGGCTCGTCGCCGTGGTCGGCTGGTCGATGGGCGCCGGCCAGACCTACCAGTGGGCGGTCAGCTATCCCGAGATGGTGCCGCGCATCATGCCGTTCTGCGGCTCGGCCAAGACCAGCCTGCACAACATCGTCTTCCTCGAAGGGGTCAAGGCGGCCCTCACGGCCGACGCGGCGTGGAAGGAAGGCTGGTACGACGAGCAGCCCTGGCGCGGACTGCGCGCCGCTGCGCGCGTCTACGCCGGCTGGGGTTTCTCGCAGGCCTTCTACTGGGATGAGGTCTACGAGCAGATGGGTCATACGTCACTCGAGGACTTTCTCGTGGGTTTCTGGGAGGGGTTCTTCCTGGACGAGCGCGACGCTAACAACCTCCTCACGATGCTGTGGAACTGGCAGCACGGGGACGTCGGCATGACGGACGGATTCGACGGCGACACCGAGCGCGCGCTCCGCTCCATCCAGGCACGCGCGATCGTCATGCCTGCCGAAAAGGACCTCTATTTCCCGCCGGAGGACAATGCGTGGGAGGTCGAACGCATGCCGAACGCCGAGCTGCGCGTCATTCCGGGCGTATGGGGCCATTTCGCAGGCGGTGGCGAAAACCCGGTGGACACCGCGTTTATCGACCAGGGCCTTAAGGACCTCCTGGCAGACTGAGCCTACCAGGACCCGGGAGTAATTGTCCGGCGATATCTTTCTTCCTGGGCCGGGAAGGTTATGGGCCAAATTCCTTTCTTGAATTGAGCAATGCGATCACGCAGGTCGTGGCTCCTCGTGCCTGAAATTTATGAATTTGTACGGGATCGTCACATCAACGCGAGTGGTGAAGATACACGCCTGACTATAAGACTTCTCTTCTGGTGAAGAGGTGCCGGTGGTTAAGATCTGTGGCTACTGTGTAGCCAGTGTTCTAGTGGGGTGCAGTGTCCTGCTGGGTTAAGTGGCCTGTGAACAGGAAGAAATGGTCTAGAGCAGGCTCGGAATGGACACGCCGTTACTGCGGGCGGCGCCAGTGATATGGGAGATGCCTAAGATTGAGACTCCCGAACTTCTGCCGGGGGTATTGACGACTGCGGGGACCAGAGGGACGCTATGGGTCTTGGTTCATCATGATTTTCGATTCATGATGATAATGGCGACGAGGCCGGGCGAGGTGACGGGTGGCTACCTTCCTCTATCGCTGTCCTGCGGACGGCATCCTAGAGATGGGCTGGCCGGTCGGCACCGCCCCAAGCCACGTCAGCTGCCCGACGTGCGCGGGTGATGCCCGCCGCGTCTATACCCCCCCGCTGGTGTCAAGCGGGTCGCGCTCGGCGAGGGCGCTGATCGATCAGGCGGAGCGCTCACGAGACGAGCCCGAGGTGGTGACCGCTCCGCCACCGCGCAGCCGCGCGCACAGACAGACCGACGTGAACCCTACCTGGCAGCGCCTCCCGCGGCCCTGAGCCGAGCGGGATGACTGCGGTCCGCATGTCCACGGCGCCGCCTGAATCTCTACGTGATAGCCGAGTTTCCTCCGGGAGAGGAAACCGCTTTCGGTTACCAAATAAGACTTCGGATGGCTAGGTGAGGAGCCGCAATGTCTTACGGCAGACGCCGGAATTCGCTCGTGCTCGCCATCCCTGCCTGCGAGGCGGACTAAAGGAGGCGTGTTGTGGCAAATGTCGGCCTGCTCTACGTAGGTGCTGTACTGTTCATCAACGGGATAATGCTACTTGGCTGGCTTGATGCTAAGTCCGCGGCCCCGATGAACTTTTTCGTAGGCGCCCTCCAGGTAATTACGCCGACCTACATCATCTTCACGGCCAACGGAAACCAGGATACTATCCTCGCCGCATCAGGCCTGTACCTGTTCGGCTTCACCTACCTCTACGTGGGCATCAACCTCACGGCCGGCCTAGACGGTACCGGCCTCGGCTACTTCTCCCTGTTCGTGGCCGTATGCGCGGTCGTATTCTCCTACCTCAACTTCAGCAGCCGACTCAACGACCATGCCTTCGGTGTCATCTGGCTGTACTGGGCCTTCCTCTGGGTCCTCTTCTTCCTGCTTCTCGGGCTGAAGATGGAAAGCCTAGGACGATACACGGGCGCAGTCGCCGCGATCGAAGGCTGGGTCACTGGAGCCATTCCTGCCTTCTTGCTGCTCACCGGCAACTGGGTACAGCACACCAATGCAACCGCTATCGCACTGGCAATATTCGGGGTAATCGTCTTCGCGGCGCTGTATCCCGTACTCGGCCGGCCCACGTCCGGCCCGGCGGAAGAACTTTCAGGGCCGGAACGCTCCACCTCGCCCGCCACCGGGTGATAAACCAGTCGGCACTATCGCACTAGGGGAGAGAAACATGCCAAAGGTAGTTTTCCCGCTCGACTCCAACAAGAAATTTACCGACCAGGCCATTGTCGGCCACAACCGGTGGCATCCGGACATCCCGGCACAAGTCCAGGTGAAGCCCGGCGACAGCTTCCGGGTCGATTGCCGTGAATGGTTCGACGGTGCCATCCACAACGACGACTCCGCCGAAGACGTCCTGAACGCGCCCCTCCCCGGGGTCCACGTCCTCAGCGGCCCCATTGCCGTGCAAGGCGCCCAGCCCGGCGACCTGCTGGTCGTCGACATCCTCGACGTCGGCCCCATTCCGCAGGAAGACTCCGGACCGTTGTCGGGGCAGGGCTGGGGATACACCGGCGTGTTCGCCACCCAGAACGGTGGCGGTTTCCTCACCGAGCAGTTCCCGGATGCCTACAAGGTCATCTGGGATTTCACCGGGGGCGTGGCCACCTCACGGCATGTTCCCGACGTCTCGTTCGTCGGGATCGTGCACCCCGGTCTCATGGGCACCGCACCATCTCAGCAGCTCCTGGGGAAGTGGAATGCGCGCGAGCAAGCGCTCATCGACACCAACCCGACGCGCGTACCGCCGCTGGCTCTGCCGCCGCTACCGGACTCCGCCATTCTGGGCAACCTGACGGGAGCCGACTTCGACCGAGTCGCCAGCGAAGCGGCACGGACGGCACCGCCCCGCGAGAACGGCGGGAACCAGGACATCAAGAACTTCACCAAGGGGACCAGGGTGTTCTACCCGGTCTTCGTCGATGGCGGCAACCTGTCAATGGGTGACCTCCACTTCTCCCAGGGAGACGGGGAAATCACCTTCTGCGGTGCGATCGAGATGGGTGGGTTCATCGACCTGCACGTCGACCTGATCAAGGGCGGCATGGCCACCTACGGGGTATCGGAGAACGCCATCTTCATGCCGGGCATCACCGATCCTCAGTACAGCCAGTGGCTGGCCTTCTCCGGCACTTCGGTCACGCTGTCCGGAGAACAGCACTATCTGGACTCGCACCTTTCCTATCAGCGGGCTTGCCTGCACGCCATCGACTACCTCACCAAGTTCGGGTACAGCGACATCCAGGCTTACATGATCCTGGGCGCCGCGCCGATCGAGGGGCGGCTGTCGGGCGTGGTCGACATTCCCAATTCGTGCTCCACGGTCTACATCCCCACCGCGATCTTCGACTTCGACGTCCGTCCGTCCGCCAGCGGACCGCATCAGGTGCGGTCCACCATGGACGTGCCGAAGGCCAGCTTCGGATAGACCATTCGCTAGGAGGAGCTGTCCCCGCGCCGCCGTCATTCACGACGCCGCGGGGACAGCCCGTAGGTGGCGAGGAACGTGTCCACGGCGGCGTCCGCGATGCGGTTGAGCTGGTCGGCGGGCGGAAGCGCGTCCGTGCCGCCGAACATGACCTGGTTCATCGGCTGGTACATGACGAGCCCGGCGAACTGGTACGCGGCCAGGACCGGGTCGGCCAGGCCCTGCAGGAGCCCGCGGTCGGCCAGGCGCCGCATCGCCTCGCCCAGGATCACCAGGGCACGGTCAAAGCCGCGGTCGAACCAGGCTCGCCCGATCTCGGGGAAGCGGTCGGCTTCGGCGATCACGAGCCGGCGCAGCCGCACCACGTCCGGCTGCAGCAGGCCGCGCAGGAACCCGTCCGCGAGAGCGCGCAATCCCTGGCGCACGTCCTGCGCGTCGTCCAGCGTGCTGGCCACCGCGCTGGACAGCCCGTCCACGACCTGCACGCTGGCGTCCAGGATGACCTCGGCGAACAGGTGCTGCTTGTCGGCGAAGTGCTTGTAGAGGGTCTGCTTGGACACCGACGCGCGGGCGGCGACCTCGTCGGTGGTCGCGCCGAGGTAGCCGTGCCGCACGAACACCTCGGTGGCCGCCTTGATGATCGCCTGCCGCCTGCGCTCGGACCGGCCGGTTTCCGCCTGATCCGGGGCGGCGCTCAGCTGATCCTGGGCTGCGCCCGGCTGAAGGGCCACGGGTCCTCCTGCAGATCTTCCGGCGATTAGTACTGTACAGTACCGTACGGAGAGGGTACGGTACCGTTCAGTACCAATACGGGGTCGAGGGCAACGGGTCGAGGGCAACGGGTCGAGGGCAACGGGACGAGGGCAACGGGACGAGGGGATCACGATGAGCACGGTATTTTCCGCGGACGGCACGGCTATCGGCTTCGACGCCTGGGGCGACGGGCCACCGTTGATCATGATCGACGGCGCGACGGCGTACCGGGCCATGTCGCCGATTGCCGCGCAGGTGGGCGCGCTGCTGCGGGACGACTTCCGGACGTACGCCTACGACCGCCGGGGCCGCGGGGAGAGCGGCGACACTCCCCCGTACTCGGTGCAGCGCGAGATCGAGGACGTGGCCGCCCTGATCGACGAGGCCGGCGGGCCGGCGTTCGTCTGCGGCTTTTCCTCCGGCGCGGTCCTGGCCCTGGATGCCGCGGCGGCTGGCCTGCCGATCACGCGGCTCGCGCTGTTCGAGCCGCCGTTCGTGGTCGACGACAGCCGCCCGCCACGGCCGGCCGACTACGTTGAGCGGCTCGACGCGGCCGTGGCCGCGGGCCGCCCCGGCGACGCGGTTGAGCTGTTCATGACCGGTGCGGTCGGGATGCCGGCCGAGATGCTGGCCGGCCTGCTGCCCGCCGTCTCGCTGCAGGCGGTGGAGGGAGCCCAGCACAACGTCGAAGCCGACGTGCTCGCGCCCGCCCTCAGGCAGTTCGCCGCGGCGGGGCAGGCGATTCGGCACTGACCGTTCCGATCGATACGAGGGGATGCATCACATGCGCAAGGTGTACGCGGGACTGTTCAGCTCGATCGACGGCGTGGTCGAGAGGCCGAACGAGTGGCAGCCCGCCTTCGACGAGGAGATGGGCGCGGCGCTGTCGCGGATGCTCGACGGGCAGGACGCGGTGCTGCTCGGCCGGGTGACGTTCACCGAGTGGGCCGGGTACTGGCCGACCTCGACCGACGAGCCGTTCGCCAGCTGGATCAACGGCATCCAGAAGTACGTCGCCTCCGCCACGCTGGACACGGTCGACCAGTGGCCGAACAGCACGCTGATCAAGGGCCCGGTCACCGACTTCGTGGCGGAGCTGCGCGAGCAGGACGGCGGGACCATCGGCGTCGGCGGCAGCCCGTCGCTGGTCCGGTCGCTGATCGAGGCGGGCCTGCTGGACGAGCTCACGCTGATGATCAGCCCGGTGGTGGCCGGCGGCGGGCGTGCGCGGCTGTTCCCCGGTGACGCCGCGCCGGCCACGTTCGAGCTGGCCGAGGCCACCCCGACCAGCACCGGCACGCTGATCGCGACCTACCGGCCGGCCTAGGATTCGGGTTCCGGTACGTAGTGACGGCTCTGGTCGGCCGGATCGACCCAGACTCGCATGACCATGCTGGTGCTGGGGTCGCGGAATCGCTCGCTGGTGGGAACCCAGCCCGCGGCGGGCTGATCGGCGTGCCCGTGCCCGCGGCGCCGCCTGGCCCGCCGCGGCGGTGCGCTCCCCGGGATCGCGGGCAGGTCGGCGACTGCCGCGGCCGCCTCGTCCAGGAACTGGGCGCTCAGCACCGTCCCGACCCTGCGGTCCAGCTCGTCCAGGCCGAACAGTCCCGCCGCGTAGTGCTCGCGCAGCAGCGCGACCAGCCGCTCGCGGTCGGCGTCGGAGGCCAGCGGCCGTGCGCCGGGCACGGCTACCCGGCGGGCCGGACGACGACCGCGGTCCCGTAGGCCACGATCTCCGTCAGCTGCTGGCTGATCTCTGACGAGTCGAAGCGCATGGCGACGATCGCGTTCGCGCCGAGCAGCCGCGCGTTCTCGACCATCCGGTCGATGGCGTGACGGCGGCTGTCCTCGAGCAGCCGGGTGTACTGCGGCACCTCGCCCTGCCGCAGCGAGGTGAGCCCGGCGCCGAACGACTTGGCGAAGCCCATGCTGCGCACGACGAGGCCGAAGGCGAGCCCCAGGTCCCGCTCGATGACCGCGCCCGGCAGGCCGAGGCCGGTGGTGATGGGGAACGTCGCGGCGGGTACCCCCGCTGGTGTTGACTCTGACATGACGGCATCATACGGAAGGAGCATGCCGATGCAACTGGCCGTTTGCGCCGAGATGATCTTCCTCGACCTGCCCATCACCGAACGGGTCCAGCGGATCGCCGAGGCCGGCTTCGACGCCGAGATCTGGGACTGGACCCGGCACGACGTCGAGGCGCTGGCCGCGACCGGGGCGATGTTCTCGTCCATGACCGGTTACATCAGGGGTGACTTCGGCGCCGGCGCGGACGAGCTGATCCGGACCGCGCAGGAGTCCATCGCGGTGGCGCAGACGCTCGATTGCCCTCGGCTGAACCTGCACGGCACCGGCCTGGACGGCAAGGGCCTGCCGGTGGTGCCCGGCGAGGACATGCCGGGCCCGTTGTGGATTTCGGCCGCGCGCACCCTGACCCGTCTCGGCGATATGGCCGAACGGGCCGGGGTCACGTTCTGCCTGGAGAATCTCAACACCGCGGTGGACCACCCCGGCGTTCCGTTCGCCCGCGCCGCCGACACGCTCGCCCTGGTCGAAGCCGTCGGGCATCCGCGGGTCCGGCTGATGCTCGACCTCTACCACGCGCAGATCGGCGAGGGGAACCTGATCGAGCTGGTCCGGCGGGCCGGGCCGCTGATCGGCGAGATCCAGGTCGCCGACGTGCCCGGCCGGCGTGAGCCCGGCACCGGCGAGATCAACTACCCCGCCGTGGCCGCCGCGCTGAACGAGATGGGCTACACCGGCACCGTCGGCCTGGAGGCCTGGGCCGCCGACGGCGACAGCGACCGCGCCCTGGCCCGGTTCCGCGCCGCCTTCACGATCTAGATGGCGGGTCACGCAGGCGGCCCGGGGCCTGCGGAACGCCATGAAACCCCGGATCCAGTGCGTTCTGACGCCGTGAATCCCCGGTTCCATGGCGTCCGGCCCGAGGCCGATCGTCATGATCAACATCAGCTGACCGGGTAGGGTTATCGTACTGGTGAGCGAATAGGGGCTGATGGGATTGACGGGTCCTTCATCGAAGGCGGAGCGGCTCAGGGAGCGGTGCCTGGGGTTGCCGGGGGCGAGCGAGGAGTTTCCGTTCGGGGACGAGGTGTCGGTGTTCAAGGTCGGCGGGAAGATGTTCGCGCTGTGCAGCCTGGACGCCGAGCCGCCGCTGCAGCTGAGCGTCAAGTGCGATCCGGAGCTGGCAGTCCAGCTGCGTTCGGCGTACGAGGCGATCGGGCCCGGGTATCACCTGAACAAGCGGCACTGGAACACGATCACGCTGGACGGCTCGGTGCCCGACGAGATGGTGGCCGACCTGGTCGGCGACTCCTATGACCTGGTCGTCGCGTCGCTGCCGAAGGCGCGCAGGCCGTGACGGCGATCCCGGTCCGGTGGCTGACCGTTTTCCTGGACTTCCCGGCCAGCTCGTTCGGCGCCGGGGTGGCGTTCTGGGCCGAGGTGACCGGCAGCGGGCTGTCGCCGTTCCGGGGCGCGGCGGGGGAATTCGCCACGCTGCTGCCAGCGGACGGGGACGCGTACCTGCGGGTGCAGCGCGTCGCCGACGGGAGCGGCGGCCACCACCTGGACCTGCACGTGGATCCCGCGCTCGCTTCGGTGGAGCAGGCGGCCGAACGCGCGGTGGCGCTGGGGGCGAAGGTGCTGCACCGGGAACCGGGGCTCGTCATCTCGTCCAGCCCGGGCGGGTTCACGTTCTGCCTGGTGCGCTGGCATGGGGAAGGCGATGTGCCTGGTCCCGTGCGGCTCGATGGCGGGGGCTCGAGCCGCGTGGACGAGTTCTGCCTGGACGTCGCGGCGAGTGTCTTCGAGCGCGAGCGCTCGTTCTGGACCGCGCTGACCGGGTGGGAGGGGCAGGGTGGAGACCGTTCGGCGCAACCGGTGCGGCTGGAGCTACGGCGGGCCGACCTAGATGACCGCGTGACCGGGCACCTCGCGTTCGCCTGCGCCGACCGCGAGCGGCTGGCCGGGCGGCACGCCGCGGTCGGCGCGCGGATCCTCGCGGTCCTCCCCCGCGAGACCGAGATGGCCGATCCCGTCGGCCGGCTGTACCGCCTGACCGGGGAGTGACCGATGGCCGTTCCGGTCCAGGTCGAGCCGGCCGACGCGATCGAGTTCATGCGCCGGGTGATCCTGGCCGCGGACCGGCCGGTCACGCTGGTCGCCACCGGCCCGATGACCAACGTCGCCGCGCTGCTGCTCGCGCATCCGGAGGCAGCCGGGCGGCTTGACGAGATCGTCGTGATGGGCGGCTCGACCGAGCGCGGCAACGTCACGCCGCTGGCCGAGTTCAACGTGTACACCGATCCGGAGGCGGCCGACATCGTCCTCGGCAGCGGCCTGCCGGTCACCGTATGCGGGCTCAACGTGACGCACCAGGCGCTGGCCACCCGCGACGTGCTGGACTGGATGGCGGCGCTGGGCACGCCGCTGGCCGGCATCTGCGTCGAGCTGCTCACCTTCTTCGCCGGCCGCTACCGCCGGGTGTTCGGTTTCGACGCACCGCCGCTGCACGACCCGGTCGCGGTGGCCCGCGTCATCGACCCGGCCATCGTCACCACGGTAGAGGCGAACGTGGCCGTGGAGCTGACCGGGACGTACACGCGGGGCGCCACCGTCGTCGACCTGCACGGTGTGACCGGACGGCAGCCGAACGCGCGGGTCGCGGTCGGGCTAGATGCCGGGCGCTTCTGGGAACTGGTCGTGGCCGCCGTCGCCGCGCTGGGCTAGCTGAGCAGGGGGCTCGCCTCTCAGCAGCTCGACCAGGTGCATCCCGACCTCGGTGGTGCGCGGGTCGGGCCAGAACTGGGAGTGGCGGTGGGTGGGCGGCGGGCTCGGATTCGCGTCCTGGACCAGGACGGGGGGATCCAGGCACGGCTGGTCGATGTGGTCGCGCAGGTATTCCTCGTCCAGCCTGGGCTCTGGCTCGGCGAAGATGAACGATCCGATGTAGTCGCTGCGGCGGCGCAGGTTCTTCCAGCGCCCGGGTTTCGGCTCCGCGTCGAGCAGGCGGGCCAGCTCGGTGAGCTGGCGCTGGCCGAAGTAGGCGGGGAAGGCCCGCCCGTACAGTCGCTGGGCCGGGCAGGCCAGCGTGAGCAGGGCGACGTCGGGCAGGACCTCGGCGGGCAGCTGGGCGACGACGGCCGGCGCGATGACCGAACCCTGGCTGTAGCCCGTCAGCAGCAGCGGGCCTATCGGTACCGTGAGGCCCTTGGTGCGGCCCAGGTCCGGCAGCCCGGCCTGGTACTTCAGCGTCGCGACGTCGCATGGGTCAGCGCTGATATGGCCGGTCAGCAGGCGGATGCGGTCCACGACCTCGGGTATAGCGCGTTCGGCGTAGCAGGGCGGGGCGAGCGGGTGGACCGCCCTGGGCCAGAAGGTGCCCACGTCCCACAGCGCTCCGATCGTCTTGCGCTTGGCCGGGTCGGAGTAGTCCTGGCGCAGCAGCGTGACCAGCCAGCCGGCCACCGCGATGGCGATGAGCGAGACCACGGCGGCCAGGCCGTGCCAGGCCTCGTACGGCTTGCTGTCCGGACCGGCGGTGAGGACGTAGACCGCCGCGATGATCTCGGCGGCGAGCACCAGGGCGAGGGCGCCGCCCACGGCCAGCGCGGTGGCGAGATCGGCGTCGTCGACGAGCAGGCCGACGGCCCAGGCTTTGGCGATGGCGCCGCGGCGCTGCTTGTAGGCGTCGCGATCGCCGGTGCTCGCATTGCCGTCGGGGGCGCCCGCGGTGGAGCCGGCGTAGGTGGCGGCTACCGGCGATGGGGCACCGGCGGCTACGGACGAGAACGCGCGGGTGTTGCGCCGGTAGCGGAGAAACAGCACAATGCCCGCTGCGATCACGCCGACGAGCAGCCCGATGGGCGCGGCGCCGAAGGCGAATACCGGCCAGGGCATGGCGAGCGCATCCTTCGGCTCGGTCACGAAGTGAACGTCGCTGGGTTCGGCCGTGCCGAGCAGGCGGGTCACGCCGAAGTTGATCACGGCGGTGAGCAGCCCGCCGAGGGTGAAGCCCAGCGTCGCCATCAGCGTGGCGAGGTTACCGCCCAGGTAGGGACGGATGGCGCGGTCGAAGCCAGCCGCGCGGGCCCGCCGGGCCAGGCCGCTGACCACGACTCCCAGCGCGACGAGCAAGACCCCCTGCGCGATCAGCAGGACGACGAGGAAGGTGGTCAGGCCCGGCAGTGCCCCCGGGTGCCGATCGTGCTGCTGTTGGGTCCAGCCGCTCACCACCACCGAGATGACCAGGGAGGCCAGCGCGGCGTACAGCACGCCCCGGCACCACCGGTCGGCCGACCTGCCGACGGGCGTCCGCCCGCCCGGGGGGGCCGCGGCCGGGTCTCCCCCGTTGACCACGGTGACCGTGTAGCGGTCGGCCAGCGGCATCGTGGTCATGACGACCGCGGCGACGAGAACCGCCGCGGCCACGACGATCGCCACCCACCGGACCGCGGCCGGATGACCGGAAGGCAGGACGGCGATCAGCGCCACCGAGGCGCCCGCCGCGGCCGCGTGGAGCGAGCGCTGCCGGGTGACCAGGGCGTTCCCCCGCCAGAAGGTCGGCTGGGTCATCAGCCAGGCCTCGTTCAGCTTGGGCCGCGCGACACTGATCCGTGCCTCGTACTTGGTCGAGGTCCTGACGCTGATCACCCACAGCAGGGCAACGACCAGGCCGGTGAACACCAGCGCCAGGGCGACCCGCCACCCGGCGGTCCATGACTCGTACCAGCCCATCCAGGTCGGCAGCAGCGGGTTCATCTGGTCGGCCGCCTGCCAGGCGACCGTGCTCATGGTCACGGTCGCGGCCGCGCTCACGAACTGGATCGTCGCCGCCAGCGCCAGCAGCCGCAGCAGCGCGTGCGCGATCTGGTGGCCCCGGTCGCGGCGAATGTGCGGTTCCGGACCCTCGACGACCATGGGCTCACTGCCCGCCACGGTGGGCGGCAGCATGAAGTAGGCGACGTTGTACATCATGAACGGGGCCAGCAGCAGCCAGGACGCCGACGCCAGCGGCGCCTCGGTCAGCCCGCCCCACGAGTAGGCCTCCAGCTTCCACGGCACGCTGGGCTGTCCCGGGCCGTCCGGGCTCCACCGCCGGAAAAACCCGGCCGTGGCGTCGCCCGC
>DAIOWL010000023.1:15393-19163 GCA_036758545.1 Streptosporangiaceae bacterium
GCGGCTTCGCGGTGGTCCTCGGTGAGCCCGGTGTGCGCATGGTGGGTCACTTCCAGGTCCATGCATTCACCCAGCTCGCCCGATACGGCGCGGTTCAGGTTCTCCTTCATGTAGCGGTAAGCGATCGACGGCCCCCGGGCCAGCCGGCGGGCGCGCTCCATGACCTCCCGTTCGAAGTCCATGGGCGGGAAGACGGCGTTGACGATCCCGAGCCGTTCGGCTTCGGTGGCGCTCAGCCGCTCGGAGAAGTAGTAGAGCTCTTTGGCCTTGCTGCTGCCTACCAGCTGGGTGAGAAACCAGGTCCCCCCGTAGTCCCCGGCGAAGGCGACCTTGGCGAAGGCCGTGGTCAGCACCGCCCCCGACGCCGCGTAGCGCAGATCGCAGGCTAGCGCGAGCGACAGGCCAGCGCCGGCCGCGGGCCCCCCGATGGCCGCGATCGTCGGCTTGGGCATGCTCCACAGGCGGCCGCTAGTGCCCCGCTGGTTCAGCCGCTGGCGGTGGATGCGGGCGTCGAGGGACGGGCCGGCACCGTTGCCGTGCTCCGCAGCCGGGGCGGCCATGCTCTTGACGTCGCCGCCGGCGCAGAAGGCGCCGCCCGCCCCGGTGAGCACGACGCAGCCGACCGCGTCGTCGGTCTCCACCCGAGCCAGGACCTCCTCCAGGGCGGACATCATGGCCTGGGAGAAGGCGTTCCGCCGGTCCGGCCGGTTCATGGTGATCACCGCGACTCCGCTGTCGATCTCGGCGCGCAGATCCTCGGTCCCTGTATCGATCGCGGTCATGTCATCCTTCCTCGCCGGCGAAGCGGACCCCGCCGATCACCCATGGCCCCCTACCGCCTTCGGCGGCCAGTCCGGCGATGGTCACCTCGGTGATTCCCTCGCCACGACCACCCCCGGCCGGTACGAACCGCAGCCGCTGGCCCGAGTCCGGCAGGTCTACCGTGGTCGGCTCGTCTGGCGTGGTGGGCTCGTCTGGCATGGTGGGCTCGCGGCCGGGCGCGGGGATGCCGAGCACCGCCGCCCAGCGCCGTGCCGCGGCGGCCGGGTCGCCGACCTCGATCGTCAGCCCGGTCACGCCGCCCGGAGCCTGGTCGGGCACCCGCCCCGTCCACGACGGGCCTGCCCACCTCCACGATTGCTCCGGGTCCGCCCAGTCGAGGGACACGATGGCGCCGGGGACGTCCCCGGGATGAAGGTGAGTCGCGGCAATGTCGGGAAGTTCGGCGGTCCAGACCACCCGCACCCCCAGGCCGGCGACCCGGCGACGGGCCGCCGCCAGATCCCTGACCTGGAATATCGCCATGTACCCGCCGTCACCGCCGCGCCGCTCGAGGTACCGGCCGGCGGTGGTGCCCGGCCGCGCGGGGGCCACCACCTCCACGAACGTGTCGCCCACCGCGAACACCGCGTTGGTCAGGCCGAACTGTCCTACCCCCGGATCGTGAAAGGGCGGCGGCCAGCCGAAGACCCGGCGCAGCTCGCCAGCCACCTGGCCGCAGTCGCGCGCCACCAGGGCGACCTGGCGCAGGCGCGGTCCGCTGGGCACACCCCCACAATAGGACGCGCCGGTCCGCCGCGATAAGACCCGCCGACCGCGGGGAACGTAGGTTAGGCATATGGACCGGCGGATATTCGGGGTCGAGACTGAGTACGGGCTCACCTGCAGCTTCCGCGGGCAGCGGCGACTGTCTCCGGATGAGGTAGCGCGCTACCTGTTCCGGGGGGTTGTGTCATGGGGGCGGAGCAGTAACGTCTTCCTGCGCAACGGCAGCCGCCTCTATCTTGACGTGGGCAGTCATCCCGAGTACGCCACCCCGGAGTGCGACAGCGTGGTCGACCTGGTCACGCACGACAAGGCGGGCGAGCGGATCCTGGAAGGGCTGGTGGCGGACGCCGGCCGCCGGCTGCGCGCCGAGGGGATCGGCGGGGACGTCTACCTGTTCAAGAACAACACGGACTCCGCCGGGAACTCCTACGGCTGCCATGAGAACTACCTGGTCCCGCGGCACCAGGATCTGGGGCGGCTGACGGGCGTCCTGACGCCGTTCCTGGTTACCCGGCAGATGATCTGCGGCGCCGGGAAGGTGCTGCAGACGCCGCGCGGCACCGTGTACTGCGTCAGCCAGCGCGCCGATCACATCTGGGAGGGGGTGTCGTCGGCCACTACCCGGTCCCGGCCGATCATCAATACCCGGGACGAGCCGCACGCCGATGCCGAGCGCTTCCGGCGGCTGCACGTGATCGTCGGTGACTCCAACATGAGCGAGACCACGATGCTGCTCAAAATCGGGTCCACCGGCCTCGTGCTGCGGTTGATCGAGGCCGGGGCGGCGCTGCGGGACATGACGCTGGACAACCCGGTCCGCTCGATCCGCGAGGTCAGCCACGACATGACCGGCCGCAGCCAGCTGCGGCTGGCGAACGGGCGCACGATGAGCGCGCTGGAGATCCAGTACGAGTACCTGACCCGCGCACGGGAATTCACGAGGATGAACGGGCTGGACGCGGCCGGCGAGCGGGTGCTCGAGATGTGGGAGCGGACGCTCGACGGGATCGAGACCGGGAACCTCGACAAGATCGCCCGCGAGATCGACTGGGTCACCAAGTACCAGCTGATCCAGCGGTACCGCGTCGCGCATGACCTGCCGCTGTCGGCGCCCAGGGTCGCCCAGCTGGACCTCGCCTACCACGACGTGCGCCGCGGCCGCGGCCTGTACTACCTGCTGCAGCGCGCCGGGGCGGTGGAGCGGGCGGCCCGCGACATCGACATCTTCGAGGCCAAGTCCGTCCCGCCGCAGACGACGCGGGCCAAGCTCCGCGGCGAGTTCATCCGCCGGGCCCAGGAGAAGCGGCGCGACTTCACCGTCGACTGGGTGCACCTCAAGCTCAACGACCAGGCTCAGCGGACCGTGCTGTGCAAGGATCCGTTCCGTTCGGCCGATGAGCGGGTCGCCAGGCTCATCGCCGGCATGTGAGCGATCTGATCAGCCGTCCGATGTCCCGGCGGGCGGCGGGTTCGGCTGTGACGGCCGGCCGCCGATGAAGTCCTCCCAGTCCGCCTGCACCGGTTTCCAGTGGCGGTCGAAGTCCGCGGCCCGGCGGGTGGCGTGCTCCAGCCGCTTGCCGTGGTAGCGGCGCCGCGCCCAGATCGAATTCGGCCGGGCCAGCCGCACCGCGCCGAAGAGCCCGACCGGCGGCAGGAACAGGCCGAACAGACCCGTCCGGTACTTGCCCTTGAAGATGCAGACCAGGGCCAGGCAGGCATCGATGAGCAGGATGCCGGTGGCGCTGACCCGCAGCAGTCGCTCGGCGGTGCCGATGTCCGGCACCCGCAGCGGGCTGAACCCGACCAGGGCCAGCCCCAGGCAGGCGGCGACCAGGCTGACCGCCTCGACGGAGAGCTGGCCCTCGCCGCTCCAGTAGACATCCTGCAGGTGCAAGATCAGCGCGAACTCGTCCAGCACCAGCGACGTCCCGATCCCGATCGTGATCGCGGAGAACGACAGCCATCTCAGCGTGCCAGGCCCGCCGACCGCCGTGAAGGCGCCGATCATCAGCAGGATGATGCCGGGCACGGAGTGGTGAACGTGCGTCCCGCCGGCCGTGACATTGCGGAACGGACCGCGCCCGTCGCGGATCAGGCGGGTGATCGTCCGCGTCGACACGAACGTGACGACGAAGGAGACGAAGCACAGCATCAGCGGCAGCTTGCCGGCCGCGATCACGTCGCGGTGCCACCACGAGAGCATGACGCTCACCCTAGGCGGC
>DAIOWL010000024.1:0-3026 GCA_036758545.1 Streptosporangiaceae bacterium
CGTTGCCAGCGGTCACGAGCCGAAGGGTACCAATCGGTTCCTATCGGCCTCCTAACGTCGTACCGAGGCTGCCGCCGGCGGTCAGGAACGGAGGAGTCACCGATATGCGTTCGATCCGTCAGCAGGCCTTCGGCGGTCCCGAGGTCCTGGAGCTCACCGAGGTGGCGCGACCGGTGCCGCTGCCCACCGAGATGCTGGTCCGGGTGCGGGCCGTGGGGGGTGAACCCGGTCGAGACGGTGATCAGGTCCGGGCAGTTCCCGCTGCTCGGCCCGCCGCCGTTCGTCCTCGGCTGGGATGTCAGCGGGGTGGTTGAGGACATCGAGCCCGGCGTGACCCGGTTCCAGCCCGGCGACGAGGTGTACGGCATGCCGTTCTTCCCGCGCGCGGCCAGCGCGTACGCGGAGTATGTCGCGGCGGCGTCGGGCACCTGGCGGTTCAGATCGCCAAGGCTCGCGGCGCTCACGTCATCGGCACCGCGAGCGCGGCCAAGCATGATCTCGTCGCGAGCCTGGGCGCCGATGAGCTCATCGACTACCGCGCCACCGACTTCGCCGCCCACGTCGACGGCGTCGATGTGGTGCTCGACACCATTGGCGGTGACATCGCCCGGCGCTCGATCGGCGTGCTGCACCCGGGCGGCTTGCTGGTCACGATCGTGGGCCGTCGCGATGTCGATCTCGCCGCGCACACCAGGACGGCGGGGCGCCGTTTCGCGGGCGTGAGCGTGGAACCCGACTACCCGGCCCTCGAGGCCCTTGCCGATCTGGCCGAGGCGGGGAGGCTGCGCGTGCACCTTCAGGCGACCCTGGACCTGGCCGAGGCCACGAAGGCGCACGAGCTCCTCGAATCCGGCAGTGTCACCGGCAAGATCGCGCTGACGGTCTGACCAGGCCTCGATCCGCCGTCAGGAGGTCGTGAGGATGACGAGCTGCTGGGTCGCCCGGGTCATCGCGACATAGCGGTCGACCGCTCCTTCGATGCCTGTGCCGAACGCCTCTGGGTCGACCAGGACGACCAGGTCGAACTCGAGTCCCTTCGACAGCTCCGGGGTCAGCGACCGCACGCGGGACGTCGCCCGGACTCTGCCCGCCTGGGATGCGTGATCGTCAATGACGCAGGCGATCCCCTCAGCATGCGCGGCCAGCCATGCGTCGAGAATCGAGCCCAGATCCGAAGCAGGGCCGTGCATGACGGGGATGCCGCTGCTGCGGATGGAGGTCGGCACGTTGGCGTCCGGTAGTGCGGCCCGGATGACCGGTTCGGCCTCCGCCATGACCTCCGCCGGCGTCCGGTAGTTGATGCTCAGGGAGGCCAGGGTGATCCGGTCGAGCCCGATCCGCTCAAGCCGTTCCTGCCACGACTCCGTGAACCCGTGCCTGGCCTGAGCACGGTCCCCGACGATGGTGAAGCTCCGGGACGGGCAGCGGAGCAGTAGCATCTGCCACTCTGCGTCGGTTAGTTCCTGAGCCTCGTCCACGACGATGTGCGCGAACGGCCCGGCGAGCAGGTCCGGCTGGCCGGCGGCCAGCGCGGCCTCGTCGACCAGGGCGTCGTGGAAGTCCTCGCCGCGCAGCATGGTCACCAGGCCGACGCCGTACTCATCGTCGGCGGCCTCGATCAGGTTGTCCACGACCTGGGCTCGCTGCTCGCGTTCGGCGGCGATAGCCGCGTCATGCCGGCGCTGGCGTAGTGGCGCCTCCGGGTCACCGAGTCGATGTCGTGCCGCGTCCAGGAGCGGCAGGTCGGACACCGTCCAGGCCTGGGCGTCCGGGCGCTGCAGCGCCCGGACGTCATCGGGGCTGAGCCAGGGAGCGCACAGGCGCAGGTAGGCGGGTACCGACCACAGGTCTCCGACGAGGTCAGCCGCTTCGAGCAGCGGCCACGCCCGGTTGAAGGTGGTGCGCAGTTCCTCGTTCTGCGTCAGCGACCTCCGAAGCTGGTGCTCCGGGACGTCGCCGTCATGCTTGTCTACCAGGATCGTGAGCAGTTCCTCCCAGATCTGGCCGCGCGCCTCGTTGTGCGGAGTACCGGGTTCTGCTGCTTCGAACGCCTCGGCCCAGTCGTCGGCGCTCAGCCAGATGTCGGACCAGGGGGTCTCGACCGTCATCGGCTTGACGGGCGGGTTCTCGTAGAACCTGACGGCCGCCTCGATCGCCTCCACCAGGTTCGCGGACGACTTCAGGCGGGCCACGGCCGGGTCGGTCTCCATCGTCGCTGTGGCTCCCTCGGCGACGAGGTCCCGCAGGGTGCAGGTCTGTACGCCCTCCTCTCCGAGACTGGGAAGGACGTCGGAGACATAGGCCAGGTAAGGCTGGTGCGGACCGACGAACAGCACGCCGCCCTGGCGATGGCCCAGGCGAGGATCGGAGTACAGGAGGTAGGCGGAGCGGTGCAGGGCGACGACGGTCTTGCCTGTGCCCGGACCGCCGTCGACGACGAGAGCGCCGCGGGAACCCGCGCGGATGATGGCGTCCTGATCAGCCGCGATGGTGCCGAGCACGTCCCGCATCCGGGCCGACCGGCTGCCGCCTAGGCTGGCGATGAAGGCGGACTGGTCGTCGAGTGCGGCGTGCCCTTCCAGCCCGTCCGCGGTGAACACCTCGTCCCAGTAGTCGCTGACCCGGCCGCGGGTCCAGCGGTACCTGCGCCGGCTGGCCAGGCCCATCGGGTTGGCGTGGGTCGCTCCGAAGAACGGCTCGGCCGCGGGAGAACGCCAGTCGAGCAGCAGCCGGCGACCCGCCTTGTCCGTGAGGCCGAGCCGGCCGACGTACACGGGCTCGGCGCTGTCCCCGCTGACCATGCGTCCGAGGCACAGGTCCAGGCCGAAGCGGCGCAGGACGCGCAGGCGAGCGGCCAGCCGGTGGATCTCCATGTCCCGGTCCATCGCCGCCTGGCCGATGCCGCCGGGCGCCCTGCGCTCGGTATCGAGGCGGTCGGACAGGTCGGCGATGGACTGCTCCAGGCTCTCCGCGATGGCCGCGAAGTGCTGCTCGTCGTCGGCGATCAACGCCGGGTCGGCCTTGGC
>DAIOWL010000024.1:3126-19134 GCA_036758545.1 Streptosporangiaceae bacterium
GTAAATTTGTCCCCGGCCAGCGATTATGCGGCATGACCCGGGTCTTGCCGCAAGCCCCCGGGTGCGCTATATATTGAAAGTGGAGAGGAGTGCTTCCTCTCTTTTCTTATGTTCGTCCGCTGTGGACGACCAGCCTCCTCGCGAAGCGGCCGCGCCGCGTACGGTGAGCTCATGACCATCGCCGACTGGGCGCCGCGGCACGTCCGGCCATACGTCGAGGCCGTGATCGCGGTCATCCAAGCTGATCCGCGCGTCGTCGGCCTCACGGCCGGCGGGTCAGCCGCCACCGGGACCATGGACGAATTCTCGGACCTGGACCTCGTCGTGGTCTGCCGCGACGAGCATCAGGCCGAACTGCTCCGCGAGGCCCCCGCCTTCGCGGCCGGCCTGGGGCCGCTGCTGACCTGCTTCACCGGCGAGCACGTCGGCGAGCCGCGCCTCCTCATCGTTCTCTACGGGCCGCCACCGGTGCACGTCGACCTGAAATTCGTGGCAGACAGCCAGCTTGACCAGCGGGTCGAGGACGGCTTGATCCTGTGGCAGCGTGACGGCGCGCTCGATGCGGCACGGCGAAGGGCCGCGCCGGCGTGGCCGCAGCCGGATCCGCAATGGATCGAGGACCGGTTCTGGGCCTGGATCCATTACGGGGCCACCAAGCTCGGGCGCGGCGAGCTATTTGAATGCCTCGACGCGCTCGCTGCCCTCCGGTCGATGGTGTTCGGACCGCTCATCGCGCGGGACGGCGGGCATCGTGCCGCCGGGGTACGGCGCCTTGAGCAGATGGCACCCGGTCTGGTGCCGGCGCTGGAGGCCACGGTCGGCGACCACACTCCGCAGGGCTGTGCGGCCGCGCTGCGCGCGTCGGCCGCCCTCTACCGTCAGTTGCGCGGTGACGACTCGGCGCTGGTGCGGCGCACCAGCGCCGAGGCCGCGAGCCTCGACTACCTCGCTCAGATCGAGGCGGCTGCCTGTCCATAGCCACCGGGGAGGCGGTTCAGGGGATATTGGTTCCGGGCAGGGCCGCGAACGCGCGGATGCCGGATGCGAAGATCAGGCCGCCGGCGACGACGAAGATCAGGCTGACCGAGTTGAGCGTGATGCCGGCGAAGGAGGCGCGGAAGCTGCGCAGGACGGTACTGGTCAGCCAGCCGGAGATGACGACCGAGAACATGCACGCGAGCTGGTTGACCGGCATGAACACCGCCATCACCCGGCCCATGTATTCACGCGGCGCCGCATCCAGGAGCAGCGGCGCCACGGCGGTGTTCAGCATGGCGATCGGAATGGCGTAGATCGCCAGCATGACCAGGCCCGCGGGGAAGCTGCGCTGCAGCGCGTAGCCAGCCGCCAGGACACCGGTCGCCAGCAGGCCCGACCAGGTGAGCGCGCGGGCACCGATCCACCGCACCATGCGGCCGGCGGCCAGGGCGCCAATGATGAAACCGACCCCCATCGCGGTCTCCGCGATGCCGAACAGCCCGGACGAGGCGTGCAGGTCGCGGGTCACGAAGAACACGTTCAGCGCGCTGATCGCACCGGTGCCGCACTGGCAGATCACCGTGACCGTCAGCAGCGTCACCAGGAACCGGTTACGCGCGAAGAGCCGCAAGCCCGCCGAGAACTCCGCGTACAAGCCGCTACTCACCGCTTCAGCCGGGGCCGGCGAGCGAGGTCCCGGCGCCAGCCGCAGCAAGCGGATGGCCAGATAGGACACGACATAGGAGGCGGCGTTGACGGCCAGCGCCCACTGGAAGCCGACGGTGAACAGCAAGAGCGCCGCGATCGGCGGCCCGACGATCCCGGCCGCCGACACGGTGGCCTCGGCGAGTCCGGCCGCTCGTATCCGGTCCTGTTCGCCGTGCACGACATCCCCGGTCGTGGCGAACCGGGCGGGGTTGAAGAACTGGCCGACCCCGTTCAGCACGAAGACCACGAGGTAGACGGCGACGAGCCAGAGCCCGATGGGGAGATCGCGGACCGGGACGAACGACAGCCCCGTCAGGCCCGTGACCATCGCCGCGCGGATCGCCTCGGTCCGCATCATCGTCAGCTTCCGGTTCCACCGGTCCACGAAGACCCCGGCGACCGGCCCGACCAGGCCAACCGCGGCGCCCGCGGCGACCAGGATCCCGCTGACCGCGGCGGGAGCCCAGGCCGAGCCGCGCACGAGAACCTGCGACACCCACAGCACGAGCGTCGTGCCGAAGACCGTATCGCCGACCGCGGACACGGCCTGCCCGTACCACAGCTTTGCGTAATTACGGTTAACCAGCGCATGCCGCAGTGACGGCACGTTTACCTTGTGGTTATTGTTGTCGTGGTGCTCAGTGTGTTTTATGCATGCTGGTGCCATTGTTATTACACGCGCTGCCCTGGCTGCTCATCCTTTGGTCGCCGCCGACCCGGCCGAGATACCTCGAGACAGCCCGCGCTCATGGGCACCACGGCTGTACGCCACACATCAGTTCGCCGGTAAGCCGGAGCTCACCAGCCCGACGTCGTGCCATCTTCTTGCTCTTCCCGGAACTAGAACACTTGCTATAACGAACAGGCCGTATCGATAAGGGAGCATCAAATTCTGCAACTCAAGGAACGAGTACCCGTCGAGTCACATCGGTATCATCCGTTAGTTCGGGGTAGTCATGAAGCGCGCCGTTACTCCCACGTTATTTGCGGACTAGTCGGCAAATCTCGCGTTTCGTGAAATTGCGGGGCCTAAAAGAGATAGCGCCCGCAGGCCTCATGCCGACGGCCGGGCCAGGCCGGGCCGACGAGGCCGGGAGCCGCCCGGCCGGCCGGGGCGCTTTACTCTCCAGTTTTCGACTTGCTATAGTATCCACGTAGATAAATCGAATTTACTTACGATAACTGGAGCCTGGGCGGGCGTCGCTGTCCGAGCACCGGCACGCGACCGGGCCAGGCAGCATCCGGCGATGAGGAGTGAGCGGATGAACGCGCCCTGGGTCAGGAGTTCCTTCAGCTTCGCCAACGGCAACTGCGTCGAGGTGGCCGAACTATCCGGCGGCTCGGTCGGCATCCGCGACAGCCGGGATCCAGACGGCCCGGTCCTGAGGTTCACCCGGGCCGAATGGGCCGCGTTCCTCCGCACCGGGCCAGCACGGCCGCGGGGCCTCGCACGCGCGGTGAGCCGGCCCGCGCGCTAAGAGCCCTGGCGACGGCACCACGCGGGACCGCCGCTGGCCACGGCTCGACGACCGTTCGGCATAAGTGCGGCTAGCGTCGCCGGCCCGCTCACCAGGCCGCTACCTGCCGAAGCCGTCGAACTCGCCGTTCCTGACGCCGCCGAGAAAGGCATGCCACTCATCCGACGTGAACCTCAGGACGGGCCCCGCGGAGTTTCTGCTGTTCCGAACGCCGATCTCACCCCCCGGCAGGCTCGCTACCTCGACGCAGTTGCCGTTGGCGTAGCTCAACGAGCTCTTGATCCAGTACGAGCCTGAACCAGGCCGTTCGCGTCGGCTGCTGAGCGTAGTGCTTCTCACGTTTCCCCTTCGTTTGACGGTTTCTTGTCCTCGATGCGTAACCAGTCAGCCTGGAACGCGAGCGCGAAATACATGGCCTTACCGGTGAAGGTCAGGAAGGAACCCCACTCGGTCGCCACGTTGGCGACGAGCGCCAGCCCGGGCCTGGTCTCGGTAATGGCTTGCTCGTCTATCGCCATCGGCAGCGGAAGCGACGTGTCGTAGACGTCAACGCGCAGCTGATCGTGGGAACACCTGACGGCAAGCGTGATGGTCGCGCTGTCCCAGTGGATGATGGCGTGGGTCACCAGGTCGCTGGTGAGCAGGACCGCGATGTCGGGATCGACCGGGATTTCCCAGGCACGGATGACCGCACGGACCTGACCGCGGGCCTCGGCCGCCGCAGCCGGTTTCTTCGTCATCAAGATGCGACGCTGGTGTAGCTCGGTGGGGCGGGTCTGTGTCATCATCGCGTCTATCCGGTTTCTCAGCGACCTGCTCGATGCCTCTTGCGTCGAAAATGCTGCTGCAACTTGCAGCGCAATACATCGGTCAGCTGACGGATATTGAACGGCGGGTGCGGCTAACGGAATGACGGGTGGTCGCCGAGCGCCCAGTACTCATACAGGCCGTAGCCCGTGTGGCCGTCGTAGTCGAACCGGCCGACCGCGTCCACCATGCCCCACATGCGGGCCGCGTCCTCCGGCTGGGACAGGTCGTAGCCGACGCCCTGGACGACGAGGTCCGGTCCCTGGTACATGCCGTGCTTCCAGTCCTGCTCCAGGCCGTAGCCGGTGCCGACCATCAGGTGCACCGGCAGCAGCAGCGTCGCCTCCATGTCGAACGGCTTGCCGCCCGGCGGCGCGAAGCCGATCCGCGCGCTCACCACGTCCCTGGTGCCCTCGGCGTAGGACGGCGCGTACGTTGGCCGGCCCAGGTACTCGCTGGTCCCGTCCGGCCAGACCCGCACCGCTTCCTCCAGCAGCCGGCGCCCGGCTCCGTCCTCCTGGACGATGCACAAGATCGCGTGATCGGTGAACCGCACCGGCGCGTAGAGCCAGTAGAACGTGCCGGCGTTCCGCGCCTGGATGCCCGGCGGCTCGGACTCCCCGACCGGGCGGATGCCCCAGGACCGGTCCCTGATCCCCCACCACCGGTCCGGCGTCACGTCGAGCGTCTCGCCGTCCACCGTGATCGACCCGGTCCACTGCCCGGTCTGCGCCATCCGCTTGGAGTCGAACACGACCCGCTCCTGCGAGCGGATGAAGTGCTGCGGCTCGACCTGCGGCGGGATCGACCCCTCCCAGGTGAGGTCGAACGCCAGCCCGTGGTCGTTCGGGCCGAGCACCACGCGGAGCCGCTTGAGGCCCTCGAGAACCTCGACGCCGAACGGCCCGACCTGGGTGTTCATCCGGTCCGCCCCCAGCTCGCGGGAGGCGCGCACCACCCGGTGCGCCGATCCGCGGCGCAGCAGCGCGAACGCGTCGGTCACCCCCAGGTTCGGGTACTGGCCCAGGCCCACGATCAGCATCGTGTCCCCGGTCAGCGGAAACGCGTTGAAGTAGTACCGGTCGTAGAAATTGCGGTCCGACGTCCCGACGTGCCGCATCACCTCGGGAATCTGGTGCACGGGATAGTCGTCGAGCGGCGACAGCGTCACGATGGCAGCCCTTCCAGGATCACAGCGAGCAGGCGCGAGGCGTTGTTGTTGTAGGGAAAGTCGCTATCGGCGTCCAGCAAGCCCCACTCGATCATGGCCTGGGCGATCCGCGACATGATCACGGTGAACTTGAAACCGGACAGCACCTCGTAGTAACCCATGTCCAGCATGGGCCGGCCGAGCAGATCTTCGTGCCGCGCGATCGTCTCGTCCCGCGCAGGGAACCCCTCGAGCGACGGCACCTCCATGCCCTCGCTGTGGTGCCGGTCCAGGTACACGTACCAGGCCAGGTCCTCCTCGGCCTGCCCGAACGTCGCCATCTCCCAGTCCAGGACCGCCAGCGGCGTCCCGCCAGGCGCGTAGATGATGTTGCCGATCCGCGAGTCCCCCCACAGCAGCACCGGCACGTTGCGCTCGCCGGGCCGGTGCTCCTTCAGCCAGGCCAGAGCCCTGGTCGCGGTCGGCTTCGGGCCCGGGTAGGCCCAGTTCATGTAGTGCTCGTAATAGCGGAGGCGCTGGTCCAGGCCGAGCCTGCCCCACCGCGGCTGGTCCAGGAAGCTGAGCGGCAGCGCGGTCACGTCGAGCCGGTGCAGCCGGGCCAGGATGTCCAGGCCGGACCACCACATGGCCTCCCGCTCGGCCGGGCTGATCTCGGTGACCCAGCCGCCGGTGTGGTAGGGCGGCATGTCGGTCGGCACCCGCCCCTCGATCCGCCGCATGACCAGGAACGGCGCGCCGAGGTAGCCGGAATCGGGCTCGTACCACAGCACCGGCGGGACCGGGATGTCGGTGTCGGCGTCCAGAATGCGCATCAGCCGGTACTCCTCGGCGAACCTGGTTTCCGGGAACACCTTGTAGTTCGACGGCGCGACGCGTACGGCCAGCGCCTCGGTGCCGCGGCCGTGCTCGACGTCGGCCATGAGGATCTCGCTGGAGAACCCGCTGAACTCGGGGGTCTGCAGGTCAGTGATCCGCGCCCCCGGCAGCCGCGCCGGATCGCCGAGCCACGTGGCCAGGATGTCGCGGGTGACTCCGGGATCGCGTTGCGCGGGGACGGGCATGAGGCGCTCCTTCGGGCCGCGGTAGAACGTGTTCTACCGCGCCCGGGATCCCCGGTCAATACCAGCCCGATCTACCGAACGGACGGGGTGGCTGCCCCAGCGAGGGCGCTGAGAGCGGTCCCGAGCGCCGTTCGGATCTCCGGGTCGGTGATGATCCCGTCCGGCCCGACCGCCTCCCGCGGGACGGGCACGCGGACGCACGCCCCGTCGACGGCGACCGCGCCGACGTACCTGAGCACCATGGCGAGGTGCTCCTCGGCGCCGGTGCCGCGGCCGCCGACCGCCACGTTGACCCAGCCGACCGGCTTGCCGTAGATCTCGCCGCCGCCGACGGTCCAGTCCAGCAGGTTCTTCAGGCTGCCGGGCAGCGTGCCGGCGTATTCGGGGGTGCAGAACAGCAGCGCACCGGCCGCCGCGATCCGCGCTCTGAGGTCCGCCGCCGGGCCCGGCGGCCGCTCGTCCTCGTCGGGGCTGAACGCGGGCAGCGCCGCGAGCCCGTCGTACAGCTCCGCCGTGATCCCGTCCGGCGCCAGCGCCTGGACGGTCCGCAGCGCTGCCGTGTTGCCCGACCCGCGCCTGGTGCTGCCGGAAATGAGCAGGATCCGCACGTCCGCCATCCGCTCAACTTATCCTGAGGGTTACCGTGTCAGAATCGAGTATGCCGGCCGGCCGCGTCACGCTGGCTGACCTGGAGGGCGATCCGCATCGGGTCCTGGCGCAGCTGCGTGCCGCGGCGCCCGCCGTCTGGGTGCCGGTCCTGGGCACCTGGCTGGTCACCGGCTACGACCTGGCCGTGGCGGTCCTGCGCGACGCGCGCACGTTTACCGTCGACGATCCTCGCTTCTCCACCGCCCAGGTGGTCGGGCCGAGCATGCTCTCGCTGGACGGCGCGCCGCACGCGCGCCACCGGGGCCCGTTCAATCGCCCCTTCCGGCACGACGAGGTGCACGCGCGTCTCGCCGCGTTCACCCGGGCCGAGACCGGCCGCCTGGTGTCGGCGATCGAGCCGCTCGGCGCGGCTGAACTGCGCCGGGCCGTGGCCGGGCCGCTCGCGGCTGCGGTCATGGCCGAGGTCCTCGGCCTCGGCCAGGCCGACCCAGCGACGATCCTGACCTGGTACGACGGGATCGTGGCCGCGGTCCAGGCCGAGGGCGCCGCCGCGGGCCGCGGCACCGGGGACGGCATTGGGGACGGCACAGGGGCCGTTACTGGGGCCGACGGGGTGACCAGCGTGGCGGCGGGCGGGACGGCGGCGTTCGGTGAGCTGGCCGCGAGCCTGCGCGAGGTGATCGCCCGGGGCGGCTCGCTGCTCGCGGAGGTCACCGGGCCGCTGGCCGAGGAAGAGGCCATCTCGAACGCAGCGGTGCTGATGTTCGGCGGCATCGAGACCACCGAGGGCATGATCGCCAACGCCCTGCTGCACCTGCTCTCCTCCCCCGCCCAGCTCGCCCTAGTGCTCGCCGACCCCGGACTGGTGCCCGCCGCGGTCGAAGAGTCGCTGCGGCTCGAGCCGGCCGCCGCGGTCGTCGACCGGTACGCGACCGTCGGCACGCGGCTCGGCGGCACCGCCATCCGGGCCGGTGACCAGGTGACCGTGTCCATCACCGGGGCAAACCGGGATCCGGCGGTGTTCGCCGACCCGGACGTGTTCGACGTGCGCCGTGCCAACGCAGGGCGCCACCTGGCCTTTGCGCACGGCCCGCATTTCTGCCTGGGCGCGCACCTAGCCCGGCTCGAGGCGGAGGTCGCCGTCGGGACCCTGCTGACCCGGCTCCCGCGGCTGCGGCTAGATCCTGTCTACCGGAGCGCACCGCGCGGCCTGGTCTTCCGCAAGCCCCCCGCCCTGCGGGTGCGATGGGATACCGGCTGATCCGCCGCCGGATCCCATTCGGGCCAGCTTGCCCGCTTTAGTTAATGCCGCCATGTTTGCGCACGGGCGGCGGCCGGGGAGAACGTCTTTATCGGGCAGAACACAACAAGGCCCCCTCCATGTATGAGATGGAGGGGGCCTCGCCTGGCTACGTCGCACCCGGCTCGCCAGTCGCCTGGCAAACCCGGCACTACGCGCCGCCCGCCGGTACCGGAAACCCGCGTGACGTGCCGGTTTCCCGGTACTTCCCGCGTCCCGGAGTCGCCCCCGGGGCGGTTCCCGTTTCCAACGGTGAAAGTATTTCTACTGCGTTCCCCCGCGGTCGCGCAAGAGTCCACGGAAATTCATTTCAAGTTTTTCGGCATCCACACGATATCCACAGAATATCGACGGTTATCCGCACCTTACAATGGTTATCCACCGGCTTATGCACAGCTCATCCACAGGCTACCCAACGTAATTCACCCAACACTAATATGGCAGTCGCTAAATGTAATCAGGCGGTCTTTCACAGCGACTTCAGGGTAAACCAATTGATGTTTCGGTGAAACAATGCCATGAGCCATATATCTACATGCCGACGGTCATTCCCGGTCGACGGCGCGCGACCGTCGTTGCCGGCGCCCGCGCGGCCGCGGGCACGCACGCCGCGGGGTCCGCGGAGGCTACGGTGCCCATCGTCCCCTGCCGCCATCCCGGAGACCAGCACCGCCACGCCGGCGGGTACGTTAGGACCCGACCGCCGATACCCCAGGAGGCGCGATGTCAGAGCAGGACGATTTCCCCGAGCAATTCCACCGAAACCGCCGCGAGCACGGGGGCGCGTCGCAGTACATCGACAACGACCAGGACGAGCAGCTGGCCCGGCTCACCGAGGAAGAGCGGGTCGCCGCCGGACTCGACGCCTATGATCCGGACGAGGTTCCCCCGGCCACCGACACGCCGCCACAGCCCGAGGACATCACGCAGAACGAGGACTGGCAGGAAGAGCGGGCCGAGTTCCGCCGCGAGGAGGACAAGGGCGAGCTAGGGCACATCAACGAGCACCACCCGTTCCCGCCCACCCGGTACGAGTAGCTTCCCGTCAGCTAGGCGGGGCTGGCCGCCGTCAGCGACACGATGGCCTCAGTGGTGTAGACCAGGAACGTCAGCGCTTCCTGGAAGTACAGCTGCACGGTGCCGGCGTCGTGGCTGAGGTAACCGATCGACAGGTCCTGGCCGAGCCGCAGCTCGAAGTCGCCGCCGCGGGCGGAGAGCAGGAACGCGCCGTCGATGGCGGGTGCCCAGATGATCTCCCCGTCGACGACGCGGGCCAGGTGCTCGCGGATCGGGTAGCCGTGATCGGAGGTCTCGCTCACCATCGTGTAGGCGTCGGCCGACAGCAGCAGCGAGAACGGGCCGCCCACCCCGGCCAGCCGCAGTGAGCTCACCGCCTGGCTGACCACGTTCGGGTAGTCCCGGACCTCGCCGGGCAGCGACAGGGCCGGGTTGGAGGTGCTCTGCCTGATCCCGGTGATGCCCGCCGCCGGGTAGCCCTCGAACACCGCCCGGTCCTCGGCGAAGGCGATCTTCTTGGCCGCGTCCTTGACCGGCTGCCAGTCGGCGTCCTGCGCGCCGCGCTCGACGGCGTCCACGTCGTCGCGGCTGACCGTGAACGGGACGCGCAGCCGGACCAGCGGCTGGGCCGCCCGCAGGTGGGCGATGACGCCGTCCGCCGGGGCGTCTACCTCGGTCAGGTGACCGGTGTTCACGCCGGCCAGCGTCGGGCCGTCGGGACCCGCCAGGTCAACCACACGGCGGGCCGCCACGTGCTGCTCGAATGTCCGGCGCGCCTCCTGCTCGATGTCCGCCCAGGCGGCGTCCGAGATCGGAGCGAGCTCCCGATACAGGTTGTTCATTGCTACATGCTCCTCTTCAGGCTGCCGATGCCCAGGGAACCGGGCTCTTCCGGTGCTGCCGCGCCGGGCGGGTCCGGAAGCGCGCCGGGCGGATCCGGATGCGCGCCGGGCGGATCCGGGAGGTCGTCGAAGAAGTCAGCCGACGGCGCGAAGAACAGGCTGCCGGTGACCGCCGTGGAGAAATCAAGGATGCGGTCGGTGTTACCGGGCGGGTCACCGATAAACATGTTGACCAGCATCTGCTCAGTCACGCTCGGAGTAGCCGCGTAGGCGATGTAGTAGGTGCCGAACTCCTCCCGGCCCACCTGGCCGAACGGCATGTTGGCTCGCAGGATCTGACGTTCGGTGCCGTCGGGCTCCTCGATGGTGTTCAGCGCGACGTGCGAGTTGGCCGGCTTGACGTCGTCCGGCATCTCGATGTCGGACAGCTTGGTGCGCCCGATCACCTTCTCCTGCTCCTCGACGGGCAGCGCGTTCCACGCGTCCATGTCGTGCACGTACTTCTGCACGACGACGTAGCTGCCGCCGGTGAAGCCGGGATCGGCGTCGCCGACCAGGGCGGCCACCCCGGCGGCGCGGCCGACCGGGTTCTCGGTGCCGTCGACGAAGCCGAGCAGGTCGCGCTCGTCGAAGTAGCGGAACCCGTGCACCTCGTCGACCACCGTGGCGGCGCGGGCTAGCCGGGTCATGACCTGGCTGGCGAACTCGAAGCACACGTCCATCCGCTCGTGCCGGACGTGAAACAGCAGGTCGCCCTGTGTCGAGGGAGCCCGGTGGAGGGTTCCGGCGAGCTCGCGGAACGGATGCAGCTCGGCCGGGCGCGGTCCGGAGAACAGCCGGGCCCACGCATCGGAACCAATCCCGGCCACCCCGGCCAGGGGAGCCTCAGGAACGCGGAACCCGACCGACCGCTGCAAGCCGGCCCAGTCGGCGAGCAGGTCCCTGACGGTCTCTTCCCCGCCGGGGTCGATGGTCAGCACCATGAAGATCGCGGCGCTGGTCAGCGGAGCGAGCACTGCCTGCGGCTCCGGCTCGGGCAGCGGACGGGCGACCGCGGGAACATGTGACCACTCCGTCACCGAACGCCCCTTTCCCGCTGACACCAAGCTTCCCAGTGGCAAGGTTAGCCCGGTGCCTTCTCCCGGGCCCTCCCGGGGCCAGCCGGAACGTCATGAAACCCCGGATCCAGTGCGTTCCAACGCAGTGGAATCCCGGTTTCATTGCGTTCGGCTTACGTCCGGCGGCGTCCGTAGCGGGGCACGCGTCCGGCGGGCGTCTGGCGGACAGCTGTAGCGAGCACCGGTAGCGAGGCACGCGCCCGGGCCGTTCGGGACCATGGGCGGAACCGGTGCGGCGGGTCAGCTCTTCTTGCCCATCCAGCCGCGCCGCCGGAACATGACGAACAGGGCGATGACGGCCAGCACCTCGGTGCCGATGCCGAAAACGAGGAACGCCGTCAGCGACCCTTCCCGGTTCACCAGCCAGCCCAGGTTCTGGCCGAAGAACCCGGTCAGGAACGACAGCGGCAGGAACACGGTGGCGATGATGGTCAGCTGCTTCATCACGTCGTTGAGCCGGTTGGACACCATCGACATGTACGCGTCGAGCGAGCCGGACAGCAGGTCGCGGTAGCTGTCGACCATGTCGCTGATCCGGATCAGGTGGTCGTACAGGTCCCGGACGTACCGCTCGCTCTCGGCGGTCATCCCGGGGATCGTGACCACCTGGGCCATCATGGTGGACACCATGTCCCGCTGCGGGGTGACCATCTTGCGCATGGTCACGAGCTCGCGCTTGAGCTCGAACAGGTCGGCCAGCTGCGACTCCTTCGGGTTCACGAAGATCTGGTCCTGCAGCTCGTCGATGCGCTCGTCCATCGCGGCCAGGTACGGGAACATGGTGTCCACCAGCGCGTCGAGCAGCCGGTACAGCGCGACCAGGCGCTTGTCGGTGTGCAGCCGGCCCAGGGTGTGGCAGGCATCGGCGACGGCGGGCACCTCGTCGCGGTGCACGCTGACCAGGAACCGCTCGGCGTAGAAACAGTGCACCTCGGTCAGCGGCTCGCCCAGGCCACGGGCGCCGTAGACGACGATCGAGACGAAGTCGTCGTAGTCCTCGATCTTCGGACGCTGGTGGAATTCCCTGACGTCCTCCACCGCGAGCGGGTGGATCTTGAAGACCTCGTGCAGCAGGGTGAGCACCTCGTCGTCGGTGCCCTCCAGGTCCAGCCAGAGCAGCCGGTCGGCTTTCAGGGCCAGCTCGATGTTGGGGCGAGTGAGCTCGTCCTCCAGGCAGTTCGTGAGCAGCAGGTGTCCTCGCACGGCTCCCATGGTGTCAAAGCCGCGCGCCGCCGCCTCAGCAGGGCGCGTCATTAGACTGGGCTCTCATGACGATCGAGCCGCCCGAGGCCAAGAAGATCCCCAGCCCGCGCACCTTCCACGGCGACACCGTGGTCGACGAGTACGCCTGGCTCGCCGACAAGGACGACCCGGACACCATCGACTACCTGAGGGCGGAGAACGAGTACACCGACGAGCTCACCGCCCAGCTGGGCCCGCTGCGCGATCAGATCTTCGAGGAGATCAAGGCGCGCACCCAGGAGAGCGACCTGTCCGTGCCGGTGCGCAAGGGCGGCTGGTGGCACTACTCGCGGACGGTCGAGGGCAAGCAGTACGCGGTGCACTGCCGCCGCGCGGTGCGGCCCGGCGAGGTGGTCCCGCCGATCCCCGCGGACGGCAAGCCGCTGGACGGGGAGGAAGAGCTGCTCGACGGCAACGAGCTGGCCGTCGGCCACGAGTTCTTCAGCCTCGGCGCGTTCCGCACCAGCCCGGACCAGCGCTGGCTGGCCTACTCCACCGACTTCGCCGGCAACGAGCGGTTCACGCTGCGGATCAAGGACCTGGCCACCGGGGCCACGCTGCCGGACGAGATCCCGGACACCTACGCCGGCTGCGCGTGGTCCCTGGACGGCTCCACCGTGTTCTACACGACCGTGGACGAGGCCTGGCGGCCGTACCGGGTCTGGCGGCACCGGATCGGCACGCAAGCCGCCGAGGACACCATCGTGTTCGAGGAGCCGGACGAGCGCTTCCACGTCTGGGTGAGCCTGACCCGCAGCGAGAGCTACCTCATGATCCGGAGCTCGAGCGTGCTGACCAGCGAGGTCTGGCTGCTCGACGCCGCCGATCCAACGGCTGAGTTCACCGTGGTGGCGCCGCGCCGCCAGGGCGTGGACTACGACGTGGAGCACGCCGGAGACCATCTGCTGATCCTGCACAACGACGGTGGCGCGGAGAACTTCGAGATCGCCACCGCGGCGCTGACCGATCCGGGCACGTGGACTGCGCTGGTGCCGCACCGCGCCGACACCCGGCTGCTCGGGGTGGACGCGTTCGCCGACTACACCGTGGTCTACTTCCGCCGCGACGGCCTGACCGGGCTGCGGATCCTGCGCAAGGACGGGGAGCACGAGGTCGCCTTCGGCGAGCCGGTCTACCGGGTCGGGCCGGGCGCGAACCCGGAGTTCCAGGCCAGCCGGTACCGGCTGTCCTTCACCTCGCTGGTCACGCCGGGATCGGTCTACGACTGCGACATGGCCACCGGCGAGCTCACCCTGCTCAAGCGGCAGCCGGTCCTCCCCTCCCCGTCCGGCGCCGAATACCGGTCCGAGGACTACGAGCAGCACCGGGAGTGGGCGGTGGCCGGCGACGGCACCCGGGTGCCGATCTCGCTGGTCTGCCGGAAGGGCACGCCGCGCGACGGCCGCGCGCCGTGCCTGCTGTACGGCTACGGCAGCTATGAGTTCTCCCGCGACCCGGCGTTTTCCATCCCGGTGCTGTCCCTGCTCGACCGCGGTTTCGTCTACGCGATCGCGCACATCAGGGGGGGCGGCGAGATGGGCCGGTCCTGGTACACCGACGGCAAGCTGCTGCGCAAGAAGAACACGTTCACCGACTTCATCGCGTGCGCCCGGCACCTGGCCGAGGCGGGCTGGACGTCGCCGGGCCGGCTGGTAGCGCGGGGCGGTTCGGCGGGCGGGCTGCTGATGGGCGCGGTGGCCAACATGGCGCCGGACGCGTTCGCCGGGATCGTGGCGCACGTGCCGTTCGTGGACGCGCTGACCACGATCCTGGACCCGTCGCTGCCGCTGACCGTGACGGAGTGGGAGGAGTGGGGCGACCCGCTGCACGACCCGGAGGTGTACGCGTACATGAAGTCGTACACCCCGTACGAGAACGTCACCGGGCAGGCCTACCCGCCGATCTTCGCGCTGACCGGGCTGAACGACACGCGGGTGACGTACCACGAGCCGGCCAAGTGGATGGCCCGGCTGCGGGCGACCGCCCACGGCGGCCCGTTCCTGCTCAAGACCGAGATGGAGGCGGGGCACGGCGGGCGCAGCGGCCGCTACGACGCGTGGATGGAGGAGGCTCTCGTGCTCGCCTGGGTGGTGGAGACCGCTAGTCAAACCCAGTTAGTCGAATAGGGCGCTGACCGACTCGCCGATGTGGATCCTGCTGATGGCCTCGGCCAGCGCCGGTGCCACCGACAGGACGGTCAGCTTGGGGTGTTCGGCGTCCAGCGGCGCCGTGTTGGTGCACACGATCTCGGTCACGTCGGAGGCGGCCAGCTTGTCCAGCGCGTTGTCGGCGAACAGCCCGTGCGTGCAGGCCACCGCGACCGAGCGCGCGCCCTGCTCGCGGAGCCGGTCCAGCAGCTCGAACACGGTGGTGCCGCGGGAGATCTCGTCGTCGAGGATGATCACGTCCCGGCCGCCCACATCGCCGATGATGGCGGTGATGCGCACCTCCGAGTCGCTGATCCGCTCCTTGGCGCCCGCCGCGACCGGAAGGCTGAGCCTGCGGGCGAACGCCGCCGCGCTCTTGGCGTAGCCCAGGTCGGGCGAGACCACCACGGTGTTGGACAGATCCCGCTGGCGGAAGTGCCCGGCCAGCTCGCGCAGCGCGTGCAGGTGATCCACCGGCACCGAGAAGAAGCCGTGCACCTGCGGCGAGTGCAGGTTCAGCGTGAGCACGCGGTCGACCCCGGCGGTGACCAGCAGGTCGGCCACCAGGCGGCCGCCGATGGAGATCCGCGGCGCGTCCTTCTTGTCGGACCGGGCGTAGGCGTAGTGCGGGATCACCGCGTTGACCCGCGCCGCCGACGCGCCCCGGGCCGCGTCCGCCATCAGCAGCAGCTCGATCAGGTGCTCCTGCACCGGCCGGACCAGGGACTGGATGATGAACACGTCCCGTTCCCGGCAGTTGGACTGCAACTGCACCTCGAGGCAGTCGTTCGCGAACCGCTTGAGCAGCACCGGGCGCTGCGGCACGGCGAGGTGCGCGCAGATCTCGGCGGTCAGCGCCGGGTGCGAGCTGCCGCCGAATACCGCGATCTCACGCACCGGCGGCTCCGCGGCTCACCGGCTTGCTCTCTGGTTTGTACGGGGGCAGGCCGAAGCTTTTCCTGATCTGCTCCTGGACCATTTCGGGGGCTGACCGCGCGTCCACGGTGAACACGTACTCCTTGCGGCGGAACAGCTCGATCACCGGGTTCGTCTTCTCGTGATAGTCACGCAGCCTCACCGCCAGCGCCTCCTCGGTGTCGTCTTCCCTGGTGACCAGGTCCCCGCCGCACGAATCGCACCGGCCTGCCACCTTCGGGCTGCTGTCGATGAGGTGGTAGTCCATGCCGCAGTCAGCGCAGAGCCTGCGGTTGAGCACCCGGCGGCGGACCTCGGAGTCCGGCAGGTCGAGCACGATGACGCCGTCGATGTCGTAGCTCTCCAGGAAGAACTCGGCCTGCCGCCGGTTGCGCGGGAACCCGTCGATGATGAAGCCGAAGTTCCAGTCGTGCTGGGTGAGCCGTTCCCTGACCACCGACTCCACCAGGTCGTCCCCGACCAGCTCTCCGGTCGCCATGGTGCGCCGGACCTGGGCGCCCAGCTTGGTGTGGTTCTGCACGTTCCAGCGGAAGATATCCCCCACGCCGATGTGGACGAGGTCCAGGTCCGCGGCCAGCATCTGGCTCTGTGTGC
>DAIOWL010000025.1:0-297 GCA_036758545.1 Streptosporangiaceae bacterium
AAGGCCGGCTCGAAGTCGTCGTCGACCATGCCGCGGCACCGGGCCGCGGCGGCCTGCGCGACCAGGCTGGCGGCCCGGTCCGCCCGCCCCTCCAGCCGGGCGAGCACGCGCCGGGCGTCACCGGCCCGGCCCTGGCGGGCGTAGGCCTCGACCAGGTCAGGCTCCCACGGGACGATCACCGGATCCTCCAGGCCGGTGCCCTCGACCAGCCGCTCGACCCTCTCGAGCTCGCTGATCGCCGCGCCGGTCCGGTCCAGGCCGAGCTCGAGGAACCCCAGGGCGGCGTACACGAACCGC
>DAIOWL010000025.1:307-18999 GCA_036758545.1 Streptosporangiaceae bacterium
CGCAGGCCAGCGCCTATCCGGCCGGTTTCGGCGATCCGAAGCGCCGCCTGCGCCGCCGCGCGGCCCTCGTCGGGCCGTCCCTGCGCCGCCAGGATCCGCGCCCTGATCGTGAGCACCCAGCCCACCACCGCGGGCTGCCCGACCTCGCCCGCGACCTGGATGGCCTCCAGCGCAGCGGCGTCGGCCGTGTCCCAGTCACCGAGCCGGAACGCGGTGTCCGCGGCCACGTGCAGCATGCCGCTCAGCGCGGCCAGCGCGCCGGCCTCCCGCGCCCGCCGGCTCAGTTCCAGGCTTTTCGCCTTGGCCTGCTCGAACTCCCCGAGCGGAATCTGACACCGCAGGATGAGGTGCAGCCACGACCAGTCCGGGCCGAGAGGGTCGAGGCCCTCGGCGAGGCGGGCGGCCTCGCCGAGGACCCGGTGTGCCTGCGATGCCTTCCCGCGCAAGGTGAGCGCCCAGCCGAGCAACCCCAGCACCGCTCCGCGCAGGGCCGGGTCGGTCCGGTCGTCGAGGAGCCCGGCCGCGCGCCAGGCCAGCCTCTCCGCCTCCAGGTAGGAACCTATGGTGGTGGCGCCGTTGGCCGCGTCCGAGTACATCGCCGCCGCGAGCGCCGGGAGTCGCGGCGCGACCAGGTCGGCCTGCCCGACCAGCAGCGGCACGGCCTCGGCGCCCAGGCCCCGCCAGACCATCATCCGGCCGCGCAGCTGCTGGGCCCGCGCTCGCTGATCTTCGGTGCCGGCTACCTCGGCCGCCTCGCCGAACAGCGCGAGCGCGCGATCGGCCATGCCCGCGCCGGCGGCCGCCTGGCCCGCGGCGATGAGGCGCCGGCTCGCAGCCTCCCGGGCCGGCGTGAGACGCGCCGCGCGCTCCAGCGCGCCGGAACCCGCGGCGTAGGCGCGGCGGGCCACCGCCTGGCCGCCGACCCGTTCCAGGTCGGCCGCCACCTCCTCGTCAGTTCCTATCGCGGCCGCCGCCAGGTGCCAGACCCGGCGGTCGTCATCGTCGCCCAATGCCGCGGCTAGGGCGGCGTGCGCGATGCGGCGTTCGGCCGCCGGTGCCTCCTGGTACACCACGCCGCGGATCAGCGGATGGGTGAAACTCACCCGGCTGGCGCCGATCTGTACCAGGCCGGAGGTCTCCGCCTCGCCGAGATGCCCGACGTCGGTCCCGGCGCCCAGGCAGGCGGCGGCGATCACCGCCAGCTCGGGCCCGGCGTGCGCCGCGGCGATCAGCAGTGCCCGCCTGGCCGGCTCGTCCAGGGCGCTGACCCGGCCCGAGAACGCGCGCTGCAGCCGCCGGCCCGGCGCGAGCGGGAGGTCCAGCGGTGCGGCACCGGTGCGCTGGTCGGCGTTCAGCGCCGCGCTCAGCTCCACCAGGGCCAGCGGATTACCCGCGGCGGCCTGCGTGATCGCGGTGGCGACGGGCGGCACCAGGTCCGGTGCCCGGTGCCGGAGCAGCTCGGCGGCGCCGACGTCGTCGACGGGCCCGACCTGCAGCTCTGGCAGGTGGACGTGCTCGGGCGGGTACCACGGGTCCCGCGCCGCCAGCACGACCGCGAGCGGCCCGCCGGCCCGCCGGGCGGCGTACTCGATGCACTCGCGAGAGGACGCGTCGATCCACTGCAGGTCGTCCACCACGGCGAGTACCGGGCGGCGCTGGGCCGCTGCCCGCAGTACGCCCAGCGTGGCCACGCAGACCGCGAGCCGGTCACCGGGGGCCGGCGGTCCCAGGGCCAGCGCGCCCATGAGCGCCGCCGCCTGCGGTTCCGGCAGCGCCGTCAGCTCGCCTAGCAGCGGATCCAGCAGATCGGCCAGCGCGGAGAAGGTGAGTTCCGCCTCGGTCTCGGCGCCGCAGGTCCGGATCACCGTGACCGCGTCGCGCGAACGCGCGGCCAGGGTCTCGAGCAGCGTGGTCTTGCCGATCCCGGCTTCCCCGCGCACGACCAGCGCGCTGCCCTCGCCGCCGGCCAGCGCGGTGAGGAGGTCGTCGAGCCTGCTGAGCTCGGCCGCCCGGCTGACGATCATCCCCGCGGCTCCCGGAATTCCCGGCCTGGTGTCCCTGCCCTCCATGCAAGCGCTGCTGTCCGGCTCATGTCCATATGTTCCTGTATTTTCGCGGCCCGGCTCCCCTCTAAGAATCCAGGGATTCTCCTGGTGCATCGCGAACGGCGGCGCGGTGACACTCGGAGGACGGGTGGAAGGATCACGTGATGACAGCTGCCGAGGGGGCAATCGGCCGTGCGCCGGTGCCGGAGACGATCGACATCCGGGCAGTGCGCAGGCACTTCTTGTTTCCCGGGCGGGCCAGGGTCGCGCTGAACAACGCGGCGAGCACGCAGCCGCCGCGTGAGCTGCTGGCCCTGTACACCTCGCTCGGGCCGGACTACGAGAACGTCCACCGGGGACAGTCGAGTGCCTCGGCCGCGATGACCGGGCGCTTCGAGGAGTCCTACGACACGATCGCGCGGTTCATCGGGGCGCCCGGCCCGGCCAGCATCGCGCTCTACCGGAACACCACCGAGGCCATCAACGCGGTCATGTACTCGCTGCTCACCGAGTTCCGTGACGGGGACAACGTGGTGACGACGCTGATGGAGCACAACTCCAACTACGTCCCCTGGCACGCGATGTGCCGGGAGATACTGCCGCGGTTCGGCCGCCGGGTCCAGTGTCGCCTGGCCCGGTTCGATCCGGTCTCCGGCGAGCTGGACCTGGAGCACCTGGCGTCGCTGATCGACGAGCGCACCAAGCTGGTCTGCTGCACGGGCGCGTCCAACTTCCTGGGGACCAGGAATCCGCTGGCCGCCGTACGGGCGCTGGCCGACGCGAGCGGCTATTACCAGCCGAACGGGGAACGGCGATCGTGGCTCCTGATCGACGGGGCGCAGCTGGTACCGGGGTCGTTCACCGACGTGCGCGCTCTCGGCGCGGACTACCTCGCGTTCTCCTTCCACAAGCTGCTGGCGCCGTTCGGGGTGGGGGTGCTGTACGCCAGGGAGGAACTGCTGAATCCGGCGCTGCCGTTCCTGTACGGGGGAGACATGATCGCCGAGGGGCGGGTCTTCCCCAACCACGTCGAGTACAACGCGCTGCCCTGGAAGTACTCCGCGGGCACCCCGAACATCCTCGGTGCTGTCGTCTCCGCGCAGGCGCTGCGGTTGCTGCTCGACCTGGCGCTGACCCCGAAGCGCCCGGCGTACTTCGGCACGGCCAGGCCGGTCGAGCGCGATGCCGTCCGGACCGCCATGAACCGCGTCGCCACGTGGAACCAGGCGCTGACCCGCCGGGCGCTCGACGGGCTCGGGGGCATCGACGGGATCACGATCTACGGGCCGCGGGACGCGGCCCGGCGCACCTCGCTGGTCGCGTTCAACCTGGCCGGCCGGGATCCGGTCGGCGTCGCCCAGGCCCTGAACGAGGCCGGGATCGAGTCGCGGGCCGGCTGCCACTGCGCCACGCTGGCCCATCATGCGCTCGGCCTGAACCCGCCCGCCAGCTGCCGCCTCAGCTTCTACCTGTACAACACCCCCGGCGAGATCGACCGGGCCGTGGACGCGGTGGCCGAGATCGCGGCCGGCCGCGGCACCTCTGGCGGCAGTACCTCTGGCCGCCGTGTCTCCGGCTCCCGGTTCCGCTCCTGGCCGGCCGGGCGGCACCGGACCCAGCCCTCGCCGTCGGGGACCGAACGGCCCGCGCCCGTCCCGGTGGCATCGCCATGAGCGCCACGACCTGCCCGGGATGCGGCGCGCCGGCCGAGATCACCGATCACTTCACCCTGGCCAGCACCGACGGCCCCGTCGCTCACGTCGCGCTGTCCTGCGTCGGCGGCCACCACTACCGGATGGCGGCGGACAAGCTGCCCGCCCGCCCGCTCCGGCTGAGAATCATCCCCGGTCCGCGCAGGCTGCCGCACACCTTCCCGGTCTGCACCCACTGCCTGGTCAACCCGGCCGGGTTCTGGGTCAGCGGCAAGAACACCAGCGTGGTGCGCCGGCCGTGGTGCCTGTCCTGCTGCGACGACCTGGACCGCGAGCGCTGCGACATGATCCCGTTCGGCCGCTAGCGACCTGCCCGCCCCGCCGGGTCGGCCCGCTGCCGCCGTCAGCCGGTGATGTTGGTCAGGGACTCCCGCATCCGTCGCATCAGCGGATCTCCCGGCGGCAGGCTCTGCTCGCCACGCGCGATGATGTCGTTGAGCAAGGTAATCGCGTCACCGAGCCGCCCGGTGGCGTAATACCCGCGCGCCAGCTCCGCCCGGCAGGCCAGGGTGCTGGCGTGATTAGCGCCGATGGTGCGCTCATAGCCCGCGCAGGTCTCCTCATAGAGCTGCAGCGCCGTACCGATCCGCCCGGCGGAGAAGTTCGCCGCGGCCAGGCTGCCGCGGACCTGGAGGGTATCCGGGTGATCCGGGCCGAGCACGCCTTCGGTGCTGGTGAGGACCTGCTTGTACTGGGCGATGGCGTTCTTGGCCTGGCCGCTCGCCAGGTAGGCGGCGGCCAGCCCGAGGCTGGCTGATGCGGCACCGGGATGCTGCCCGCCCTGGATGCGCTCGCGCTCGGCCAGCGCGTGCCGGTACGAGCGGACGGCCTCGGCGGTCTCGCCCGCGGCCAGGGCCGCGGCCGCGTACTCCTCCCGCGCGGCGAGGGTGTCGATATGGTCGGCGCCGCGGACCAGTTCGCTGCCGGCCAGCGCCTCCTCCAGGACGGGGACGGCGTCCCCGGGCCGGCCGGTAGCCACCAGAGCGCGGCCGAGCGCGACCTTAGCCGCGATGGCGCCCGGGTGATCGGGCCCGAGCTTGTCGGCCCGGCCGTCGAGGACCCGCTGGAACGCCGGGACCGCCTCGGTCGCCTGCCCGGCGGTCATCAGTGCCTCGCCCAGGCGGCCGGTAACCACGAGCGTTTCCAGGGCGTCCGGACCGAGGATCCGCTCGCTGTCCGCGGCGAGCTCGCGCCAGTAGGCGACGGCCGGGCCGGTCAGCCGCGCGCTGTCCATGCTCTGCCCGGCCAGCATCAGCAGCGGGTGACAGCGACCGTCGGTCCACAGCGCGTCCCCGGCGGCCTGGCGCAGGCTGACGGCACAGGCGCGCAGGTCGGCGGCCAGCCGCGATCGCGGCTCGTCCCGGGGCCACACCTCGAGCAGCGCGTCCGCGGCGGCCCGGGCCGCCCGGTCGTAGAGGTCATCGGGGACCGCCGCGCGGATAACCGCCTGGATCACCGGGCTGATCCGGACCGTCGGCGACGTCCCGGACGGGTCGACCGTCAGCAGCTCCGCCTGCCTGAGGCTTCCGATCGCGTTCCAGGTCCGCTGCGGGTCGGCCGCCCGTGCTCCGGGACCCCGGCCGGCGCCGTCCCCGGCGAGGTACTCGCCGACCGCCGCCGTGGTGAACACGGCGCCCGGTATCCCGTGCCCGTCGAGCAGCGCGGCCAGCGTCACCAGCGACCTGATGCTCACGCCCGGCGATATGTGCTCGGCGTACTCGGCCGAGAACGTCCAGGTGACCGCGGCGGCCGACGGATCGGCCCGGCCCGCCTCCGCCAGCTGCTTCTGCCGCCGCATGAAGTGCTGCCGGTAGTCGCGGCAGGTCATGCCCGAGCCGGCGATCACCGCGCTCGCCTGGGCGAGCGCCAGCGGCTCGCAGCCAAGGTCCCGCACCAGGTCGATCGCCCCGCTGCGCTGGTCCGGGTCCGTGCCGAGACGGCCGGACAGGTAGCCCATCGCCTCCCTGGTGCTGAAGGCCGGCACCGGCAGCGTCAGCACCCGGCGCTCGGCGGAGAGGATCTCCGGATTGGCGGTCGTGATCAGAAGCCTGCCCGCCGGGCCGGACGGCCAGAGCCCCCGCAGGTCCGCCGCGTCGCGCAGGTCGTCGAGCACGACCAGCCACGGCCGGGCGGTCGTGCTGAGCCAGTCGGTGAACCGGGCTGCCACCGACTCGGCATCGCCCGCCTCGCCGGCGCCCATCGCCGCGGCCGCGGCCCCGAAGCCGGACAGCACCGACGCCCGGCTGCTGGCCACCACCCAGGCCATTACGTCAACTCCGGGGGAGCGCCAGAGCGACTCGGCGAAGAAGCGGGCGAGCTGGGTCTTGCCGCTCGACCCCCGCCAGTCCTGCGCCGACGCAGCCGCCTGGTCCGGCACCAGCAGCACCGTGACCCCGGGAACCAGCGCGGTCTCCAGATCCGGCATCGTATCGGGCCTGACCGTGAAACCCTCGGCGAGCGGAGGCACCGAACCCGACCATACCGGCCATCCGGACGCCTGGCCCGGGCCGGCAGTCTGCCCGGGAGGCCGCACTGGGCCATCCGCCGACACCCGGAACCTCCTGTTATGCCTGCTTGGTGCAATGCTAACGATACGGCCAGCACGCACCCGTGCGCCGGAAGATCGACATGACCCGTGCCCAATTACAGATCGTGGTCAGCCCGTTATGTCAAAGTTGGCGACGACCTTGAGCGGGCGCAACCGGACCACCAGCTCGCCGGGCACCCCGTTGCGCTCGCCGAAATACCCGGCCCGTTCGGCACCCATGTACCGCGCCGCGATCGCGGTGGCGGTGCGGAGCAGCTCGGCCGGGTCTTCCGACAGCTCAGCCTGGCCCTGGACCTGGACGAACGCGTACGGCGGTGCCTCCAGATCGACGCACATGCTGGCCCGCGGGTCGCGGGCCAGCGCGCGGCCCTTCGCCGTCTGGCTGTTCGTGTTGAACACCAGGCTGTCATCCTCGACGATGAACCAGACCGGCGCGACCAGCGGGCGCCCGTCGGCGGCCAGGAAGGCCAGCTTGCCGGTCCGGGTACCGTGCGCGAGGAAGTCCCGGACCCGGGGATCGCCCAACGACGCCACGCTAGCCGCCGATCGCGTTGCGCAGGCCGAACACCCGCCGCTCCCGCCGCAGCGCCGAAGCCACCACCCGGTCCCGCCACGGCGTGCTGACGGCGGCCCGGAACCCGGGGTCCTCCAGGACCTCCGGGCCGGCCAGCTCGTGCACCGACAGGAACTCGGGCCCGGGGGCGTCCAGCGCGCGGGTGAGCCGGAACCTGCGGATCCGCCGCCAGCCCGGCACCTGCAGCAGCATCGGGATGTGTTCCTCGGTGTACCACGCGGCCAGGTCGTTCTCGCTGCCCTCGGGTACCGACATGGCCACGGCCAGGATCACCGGGGCGGGATCAGGGTTCCGGCCGACCGGCGACCCGTCGTCGCTGACCTGCTCGTAGACCCGGCGGTCCAGGGTGGCCAGCCCGGCGGCGACGGCCTTGTCCCGGTCGCTCGCGGTCGCGCTGAGCGCCTGGTACTCCGGGCTCTCGATGACGTCCGGGCGGTCCAGCTCGTACAGGGCGAGCCACGGCGGCTTCAGCTCATCCAGGGCCCGGTACCGGTAGGCGGGCCCGATCCCGGGCACGGTCAGCCGGGCCGGGCCGTGCTCGTGGTCGTACCAGTCGTGGAACTCCGTCTCGTCGACGGTTCCCGGGTCGGTATAGACGTAGAACAGCCCCGCGGTCATAGCGCGATCGTATGTCAGGCCCCGCATCCGACGGCAAAGGCCCCGCGACGGCAGACCGCCGCGGGGCCCTCACGCACCCGACTAAGTCGACGGGCGCCGCCATCGGGTTGACCCCGGCCAGGTCCTCGCGCTTGACCCGGATCGCGACCAGCGTGATGATCAGCCCGAGCAGCGCGATCCCGGCCGAGACCAGGTATCCCTTGGAGAAGCCGACCGAGAAGGCGTGGTCGGTTATCGCCTTCTGCACGGCGGCCTGCTGGGCGGCGGACAGGTGCACGGCGTGCTTGGCCGCCGCGCCCGCGGCCGCGGCCTGCGCGTGGATGCTGTTCGCCACGGCGCTCCACGCCACCGTGCCCAGGATGGCGAGGCCGATCGACCCGCCGATCTGCTGGCCGGTGTTCAGCAGCGACGAGGCCACGCCCGCGTCGCGGTCGCCCACCTTGGCCAGCGCGACCAGCGATAGCGGCACGAAGATCAGCCCCAACCCTGCCGCGGTCACCAGTATCGGTCCGAGCAGCCCGCCGGAATAGGTGCTGTGCTCGGTGATCCGGGACAGCCAGAGCATCCCGCCGGTGGCGAGCGCGCTGCCGGCGATCATCAGCGGCCGGGCGCCGATCCGGTTGACCAGCTGTGACGCGACCCCGGAGGCCGCCATGACCGTGGCGATCATCGGCAGGTAGGCGATGCCGGTCTTCAGCGCGCTGTACCCCCACACGTTCTGCAGGAAGAGCGTGAGGAAGAAGAACATGCCGAACAGCGCGGTGCCGACGCACAGCATGATCAGGTAAGAGCCGGTACGGTCCCGGCTGCGCAGCACGCGCATCGGGACGAGCGCATGCTTGCTCCGCACCTCGATGAAGCCGAACGACACCAGCAGCACCACCGCGGCCACCAGCGACACGATCACCTTGGTGTCGCCCCAGTGCGATATGCCGTTCGGGCTGGTCGCGGCGCTGGACAGGCCGTAGACGAGGGCCACGAGGCCGAGGCTGCCGGTGATGGCGCCGGGCAGGTCGAAGGCGCCGCGCCGCCGCTCGGACTCCTTGAGCACGCGGGGTGCGAGGAACGCGAGCACCAGGCCGATCGGCACGTTCACGAAGAACACCCAGCGCCAGTTGAGGTACTGGACCAGCAGGCCGCCCGCGATCAGGCCGACGGCACCGCCGGCCACGCTCATCGCGGCGTACACGCCCATGGCCCGGTTCCGCGGCGGCCCCTCGGGGAAGGTAACCGCGATCAGCGACAGGGCGGTAGGCGCGGCGAACGCGCCGCCGATGCCCTGCAAGACCCGCGCGCCGAGCAGCCATTCCTGAGTGGTGGCGAACCCGCCGAGCAGCGAGGCCAGTGAGAACAGCAAGATGCCGAAGATGAAGATCCGGCGACGCCCCAGTAGGTCGCCGGATCTCCCGCCGAGCAGTAGCAGCCCGCCGAACGCCAGCGCGTACGCGTTGACGACCCACTCCAGGTTGGCGCCCGAGAAGCCGAGCGCGTCCTGGATGTGCGGCAGGGCGACGTTGACGATGGTCGCGTCGAGCACGACCATGAGCTGGGCCGTCGCGATGACGGCGAGGGCCAGGCCGAGCCGGCGCGGGGGGCCCGCGGACGCGGCAGCGCTGGACGCCGCCGCGTTACTGACCTCCCGGGTCTGTCCAAGGTCTGGTGAAGTGGCGGACAAGACTAGTTCTCCCTAGATTGAGGGCGTAGTGAACCAACGCTGTGACCCGGCTGGCGCCGGAGGTCACGCGCTGCACTTCGCCGCTAAAGCATTTTTGGTCCGAACGGACCGAGGTTCCCGTTCCCCGTTACTGCCATTTCTTCCCCGTGTGGTCGTCGTCCTCGGCGTGACGACCCTGCGGTCCTCCTCTCATCGCATCTGACGAGACAGAGGCCGCGACTGTGACAGCATCACCTCCCGCCGCGCGATCGGAGCATCTTCCGCATGAGCCCGAGCAGGCACCGGCGCTCGCCGGTGTCGAGCGCGGTGCACCACGGCGCTTGGGCCAGGATCTCGCGGAACAGCCGGTCCCTGACGGTGGTGCCCTCGGGGGTGAGCACGATGTTCTTGCTCCGCCGGTCCCGCAGCGAGGGTTCCCGCCGGGCCAGCCCGTGCTTCTCCAGGGCGTCCGCGATAGAGGTGACGAAGGAAGGGTCACAGCCCATTCGCTGGCCGAGTTCCTTCATCGTCATCGGGGCGTCGAGCTTGAGCAGCGCGATCGCGTCGCTGCCGTTCATCCCGAACTCGGTCGCGATGCGCTGCCCGATCTCGTGGAAAAACTTGAAGAGCTCGGGGAACGTATCGCTGATCTGCTGGTTGAGCTGATCATCGGTCAGCGGCTCGGCGTGCGCGACAGGCTCAGCGTCCAGCACCGGAGTCTCAGTTACTGCTGTCTCGAGTACTGTCCCCGGGCGCTCATCCATGTCGCTCACCTCCGCCCGATCCGCTAGCCGACTACCTGAGTACCTCAATCATTGAGCAACTCAACTATATTTCCGCTAGCTGGTGCAAGCAAGTCATTTACGGGCAGAATCTCCCCGGGCTCACCCCGCACAACTGTTAGCGGCCTCGCGGCGTCTTTATTCCCGGGGGCGCCCATACTGAGGGCAGGGCGAAGGGAAGGCTCGCGATGGCGGAAGACCAGGGGCGGCGCGCGTTCCTGCGGCTCGCGGCGGCAGCGGGAGGAGCCGGGCTGCTCGCATCGTGCAGCGCGGACAGCCAGACCAGCATCACGGGCGCCGGAGCCAGCCGGACCGCGAGCGCGCCTGGGACAACGCCGGGCGGCCCTGCCTCGGGTGGCGCCTCGGGCGTCGGGGGCACCGCCCCGACGGCCACGCCATCACCGGCCCCGTCCGACTGGACGGCGCTCGGCCGCGACCTGTCCGGGCCGCTGGTCCGCCCGGGCGAATCCGCCTATACCGTGTCCAAGCGGCTGTTCGACCCGCGGTTCGATTCGCTGCACCCGGCCGGGATCGCCTACTGCCGGAACCCGCACGACGTGGCGACCTGCCTCGCCTTCGTCCGCAAGTTCGGGCTCCCGGTCGCCGCCCGGTGCGGTGGGCACAGCTACGCGGGCTGGTCCTCGACCAGCGGCCTGATCATCGACGTGACCCGGATGTCCGGGGTGAACGTGAGCGGCAGCACGGCCACCGTCGGCGCGGGGACCAGGCTGATCGACTTCTACAACGGTCTGGCCGCGCACGGCCGCGGGGTGCCGGGCGGGTCCTGCCCGACGGTCGGCATCGCCGGCCTCACCCTGGGCGGCGGCATCGGGGTGGTGGCCCGTGCCTATGGGGTGACCAGTGACAACGTCCAGTCGCTGCAGATCGTCACGGCCGACGGCCAGGTCAGGACGTGCAACTCCAGCCAGAACTCCGACCTGTACTGGGCCTGCCGTGGCGGGGGCGGGGGCAACTTCGGCGTGGTCACCTCGTTCACCTTCCGTACCCACCAGGTCGGCCAGATCGTCTTGTTCTTCCTGTCCTGGCCGTGGTCGCAGGCGGCCCGGGTGATCTCCGCCTGGCAGTCCTGGGCGCCGCACGCCCCGGACGCGCTCTGGTCCAACCTGCACCTGGCCGCGGCCACGGGCGGCTCCGTCCCGTCCATCCAGGTGGGCGGCACCTACCTGGGCAGCATCGGCGCCGCCGCGGCCCAGTTGGAGAAGCTGTACGCCGCGGCGGGCTCGCATCCGTCCTCGCCGTTCATGGAGACCACGTCCTGGCTGCACGCGATGCTGGTCGAGGCGGGCTGCGCCAGCCTGACCGTGAACCAGTGCCACCTGCCCACCCAGAACCCGGCCGGGAAGCTGGCCCGCGCCTCGGAGTACGCCAAGTCCGATTTCTTCACCAGGCCGCTGAACAGCCACGGCATCGGGACGCTGCTGGCCGGCGTGGAGAAGTTCCAGCGGGCGGGCGGCGCGCCGGGGGCGGGCGGCGGCATCGCGTTCGACGCGCTCGGCGGCGCGGTCAACCGGGTCGCCCCGGGGGCCACCGCGTTCGTGCACCGCAACGCGCTCTTCGACGCCCAGTACACCACCACCTGGCCGACCAGCGCGGCGGCCGCCGCGGTCGCCCGTCAGCACGCCTGGCAGCAGTCCTTCTGGCAGTCGATGCGCCCCTTCGCCAGCGGCCAGGCCTACCAGAACTACGTCGACCCGGCGCTGGCCAACTGGCGGCAGGCTTACTACGGTGCCAACCTCGCCCGGCTGACCCAGGTGAAGGCCAAGTACGATCCGAATCGCGTGTTCAGCTTCCCGCAGGCGATCTAGGCATCAGGGCGGCGCGGTGCGGTGCGGGGAGCGGGCATGATTGTATCTCCGCAATTGTTGACATCTGTTCCCATACGCTAGCCAGCCCAGCTATGTAGGTTGCGATGACAAGTAACGCTGAACTCGAGACCACGGCCTCTCCTGCCCGCGACGACCAGGTCCAGGTCCTGCTCGTCGAGGACGACGACGGCGACGCCGTGCTCGTCGGCGAGCTGCTCCGCGAGGTCGGAGCCGCGGTCGTCGTCCGGCGCGCACGCTCCCTGGTCCAGGCCAAGAACCTGGTGTCCGGCGCGGCTTGCGTGCTGCTCGACCTCGGCCTGCCGGACTCCCAGGGGCTGAACGGGCTGAGGCAGCTGCTGCAGCTGGAGCCGGAAGCCGCCATCGTCGTCCTGACCGGCGAGTCGAGCGAGCATCTAGGGGAGCAGGCGGTCCGGGCCGGCGCCCAGGATTACCTGGTCAAGGGCGAGGTCGCCGGGCACATGCTGAACCGGGTCATCCGGTACGCGGTCGAGCGGCGGCGTGCCGAGGAGGCCCAGCGGGCCCTGCACGTGGCGCAGATCCTGGCCCAGGAGAACGCCCGGCTGGAGCGGGGCCTGCTGCCGTCGCCGCTGCTGGCCGACACGCGGCTGAGCGTGTCGGCCCGCTGCCTTCCCGGCGGCAAGCACCATCTGCTCGGCGGGGACTTCTACGACGTGGTCGAGACCGCGGACGGCTGGGTGCACGCCCTCATCGGCGACGTGTGCGGCCGCGGCCCGGCCGAGGCCGCGCTCGGCGTCTGCCTGCGGGTGGCGTGGCGCACATTGGTGCTGGCCGGTCGGCCCGCCGAGGAGATCTTGTCCACGCTCAGCGAGCTGCTCGAGCACGAGCGGCAGGACGACACCATGTTCGCCACGCTGTGCATGACCTCGGTGCAGCCGGACCGGACCGCCGGCTGGATACGGATGGCCGGCCACCTGCCGCCGCTGCTGGTCAGCAAGGCGGGCGTCACCGAGCTCCCCACCCGCCCGGCCGCGCCGCTCGGCCTGTCCGAGGTGCGCGACTGGCCGGGCATCCCGATCCGGCTCGACGGCAGCTGGTCGATTCTGCTCTACACGGACGGGCTTATCGAGGGCCGGATAGGGAAGGGGTCAGAGCGGCTCGGCAGCGAAGGCCTGATGGACCTGATCAGGGACGCCCTGGGCGGCCCGGACCAGCCCGGGGAGGAGCTGCTCGATCAGGTGATCGATCGTGTCCGCGAGCTCAACGGAGGTGACCTGGACGACGACCTGGCCGTCCTGGCCCTCGGTTTCTCGTCCCCGGCCGGACCATGACAGACCTCAACGCCGACATCCGTCAGCCCTCGGCGGACTCGCCGCCGGCCGGCCCTCCCGGTGCGCGCGATAACCGCGGCGCCCGGCGCGCCCGGGCTGACCGGGTGGCGGCCACAGCCGCGGCGGAGAAGCGCTGGCCGCTCAGCCGGATCATCGGCGTGGCCCTGCTGATCCTGCTGCTGTTCTCGGTGGCCGCCATGGTGGCCGGCGGCCTCGCACTGCTCAGCCTGCACAACGCCCGGGAGCGGGTGGTCGGCACGCTCTCCCCGGCCGCGCTCCAGGCCCAGCGGCTCGACACCGCGCTGGTCGACCAGGAGACCGGCGTGCGGGGCTACGCGCTGAGCGGCCAGAAGGACTTCCTGGCCCCGTACAACCAGGGCGTGACCGAGGAGAGGAACGCGATCAGGGCCCTGCAGGCCGTCATCGGGCAGCTCCCGCCGTCCGCCGTGGCCGGCCTGAAGAGCGTGACCGCGCAGGCCCGCTTCTGGCGCACTAACTACGCCCAGCCGACCATCAGCAAAGTCAGCCGGGCCGGGAAGCCCGTGGTCAGCCCGGACATCCTGGCCGGCAAGGCCGATTTCGACGCGCTGCGGGCCAAGGTCGCCACCCTGCAGGGCGACATCACTGGCGCCCGGACCCAGGCCGTGGCGGCCCTGAACGACTCCGCCGCCGTGCTGGACGGCGTGTTCATCGCGGTCGCGGTCGGCCTCGCGGCCATCGTGGTGCTGCTCGCGGTCGGCCTGCGGGCCACCGTGATCAGGCCGCTGCACCGGCTCGCCGCCGAGGCCCGTCAGGTGGCCGAGGGCGACTTCGGGCACGAGGTCAGCCTGGCCGGCCCACGGGAGGTGACCGATCTGGCCGTGGACGTGAACACCATGCGCGAGCGCATCCTGGACGAGCTGGCCGCGACCCGGCAGGCCAACACCGTCCTGCAGGAGCACACCGAGGAGCTGGAGCGCTCGAACTCCGAGCTTGAGCAGTTCGCCTACATCGCCTCGCACGACCTGCAGGAGCCGCTGCGCAAGGTGGCGAGCTTCACCCAGCTGCTGCAGCGCCGCTACGCGGGCCAGCTGGACGCCCGGGCCGACCAGTACATCGAGTTCGCCGTCGACGGCGCCAAGCGGATGCAGGCGCTGATCAACGACCTGCTGCAGTACAGCAGGGTGGGCCGGTCCGCCCGTGAGCCCTCGCTGGTGTCCAGTGACGCCGCGCTGGCCCAGGCCAGGAACAACCTGGCCGCGGCGATGGAGGAGACCGGTGCCACGGTGGAGACCGGGCACCTGCCGCTGGTGCTGGCCGAGCTGCCGCTGCTCACCGCGGTCTTCCAGAACCTGCTCAGCAACGCGCTGAAGTTCAGCGGCGGCAAGCCGCCGCGCATCGTGATCACCTGCACCAGGGACGAGCCGTTCTGGCTGTTCTCGTTCGCCGACAACGGCATCGGGATCGAGCCGGAGTACGCCGAACGGATCTTCGTGATCTTCCAGCGCCTGCACGAGCGGAGCGCCTACCCGGGTACCGGCATCGGCCTGGCCATGACCAGGAAGATCATCGAGTACTTTGGCGGGCGGATCTGGCTGGACACGAGCTACACCGAAGGCTCGCGGTTCCTGTTCACCCTGCCGATGCCGGCCGAGACGATGGACCAGCCCACCGAGGGCGAGACACCCGAAGACGAAATCCCGAAGGAAGCCGATGACTGAGCTCGAAGACCCGAGAGTAATCGACGTGCTCCTGGTGGAGGACGACGAAGGCGACGTCCTCATGACCAGGGAGGCCTTCGAGTACTACAAGATCCAGAACCGGCTGCACGTGGTGGGCGACGGCGAGCAGGCCCTGCAGTTCCTGCGCCGGACCGGCCCGTACGCCGACGCGCCGCGTCCCGGGCTCATCCTGCTTGACGTCAACCTGCCCCGGCGCGGCGGCATGGAGGTCCTCGCAGAGCTGAAGCAGGATGAGGAGCTGCTGACAATCCCGGTGGTCATGCTGACCACTTCGCAGGCCGAGGAGGACATCGTGCGCAGCTACGCGCTGCACGCCAACGCGTTCATCAGCAAGCCCGTCGACTTCGAGCGCTTCATCGACGCCATCAGGCAGATCGACACGTTCTTCCTGACGCTCGTCAAGCTCCCCGCCTGACCTATACGGCGATACTCACCAGCGTCCGGCCGTTCACCACGTCCACGTCGACGCGGGACAGGTCGTTGCGCGGGATGGACGTGCCGCCCCTGATCACCAGGTGAGCCGGATGGCCGGGCACTCCGTCGCCCGGCGCGGTGACCAGCCAGCCCATGACCACCCGCCGCTCGCCGGTCCTGGACACCGCGATCAGCTCGCATTCGGCCGGTCCGCGTACCTTCGACAGGTTCAGGGTGACCTGGGTGCCCCAGGCCTTGGCCACCAGGCCGACGGTCCCGGCCACCCCCGTGCCGGGATCGGTGGCCGAGTGCAGCTGACCGCTCAGCGCCAGCGCCGGGGGAGGGCCGTCCTGGGGTGCCGCCGCGATCCCCACGCCGAGGCCCCCGCCGATCAGCACGATGCCGGCCGCCGCCCCCAGCGCGACCTGCCAGCGCCGGCGCTGCCGCTGCTGCCTGGCCCGCCGGCTCAGGAACTCGGTGACGTCCCCGCCGCCTGGTTCCCGGCCTGCGGCCGACTCGGTCTCCCTGAGCTCTACCCCCCTGAGCAGGGCCGCCATCGGTGACAGCTCCGCCACCTCGGCGGCGCAGGCCGGGCATCCGGCCAGGTGATCCTCGAACTCCCGCCGGTCCCGCTCCTCGAGCAGGCCCATCGAGTAGGCGCCGACGTCGGTGTGCGCGGTCATGCCGCCACCCCCCGCTCGGCCAGGACCACCCGGAGCGCCTTGAGCGCGTAGTACACGCGCGACTTGACCGTGCCGACCGGGATCCCGAGGGACTCGGCCGCCTCGTTGACGGTGCGGTCGCGCAGGATCGTCTCGTTCAGCACCTCGCGATGGGCCGCCGACAGGGCCTGCAGCGCCTCGGCCACCAGCACCTTGCGGAGCAGTTCCTCGGTGGAGTCGGCGGCGGGAGCGTTCTCCAGCATGCCGTCCCCCGTCTCGGCTGGCCGCGCGCTCTTCCGGCGCTTGTCGTCGATGACGATACGCCGGGCCACCGTGGTCAGCCACGGCATCAGTGACGGTTCGGTCAGGTCGAGCTTGCCCGCCTGACGCCAGGCCCGCAGCATGGTCTCCTGCACGACATCCTCGGCCTGCTGCCGGTCCCCGGCGGTCAGCCGCAGCACGTAGGCCAGCAGCGGCACCCGGTACTGGCGGTAGAGCTCGGTCACGAGCGCGTCGTCGCCAGCTGTGCGAGATCGCACCGCTACCCGCATCGCGTCGCTCCGTCCGGCCGCCCGCCCCGTCGGTAGGAGATACGTGGCGGCACCGCCCGGAGGTTCAATCGAGGCGGGATTGAACCCTGGCCGCCCCGCGCTGCGTACCCCTGCCCGACACCGGCCGCGCCGTGGGGCGCGGCCAGCGAAACAGGGGAGCATTCATGCGTATCACCAACAACCTGCGCCGGCGCGCCGTGACGTGGGCCACCGCGGGGCTGGCCGTCACCGCCGTGGCCGGCGCCCTGAGCCTCACCGCGGCGTCCGCGGCCCCGGTGACCAGCGCGCGGCACAGCGGCGCGTTCACCTTCGGCCTGGTGCCGTCGCCGGGCATCAAGTCCTGCCTGCCGCACGCCGGCGGCCGGGTCACCATCATCCCGGGGTCGCAGAACGACACCATGGAGGTCTCGATCTTCGGCATGCCGCGCAACGCCGAGTTCGACCTGTTCGTGATCCAGCAGCCGAACAAGCCGTTCGGCGTGTCCTGGTACCAGACCGACGTCAACGCCGACCGGCACGGCGTCGGCCACGCCACCGTGCGCGGCATCTTCGACGCCGAGACGTTCTCGGTGTCGACGGGCGGTACCACCACGTTCGGCGCGACCCACCAGTACCACCTGGGCCTGTGGTTCAACGATCCCAACCTCCCGTACAACCTGGGCTGCGAGCCCAACGGGCCTGGTGATAAGCCGGTCGTGACGCCGTTCAACGGTGAGCAGCACGCCGGCATCCAGGCGCTCAACACCTCCGAGTTCCCTGACGGCGCGGGCCCGCTGTCGCACGTGCACCGCTGACGATGCCCGGAGGCCGGTCCCGACACAGCGGGGGCGGGACCGGCCTCCGCTGTGTCAGGGTGTGGTCGTGAGCCACGACCTGAACCGTCGCCGCGCCGCATACTGGGACAAGCAGGCCGCCCGGTATGACCGCGCGATGAACTTCTGGGACCGGCACCTGTTCGGGGACAGCCGGCCGTGGGCCTGCGGCCGGGCCGCCGGCGACGTGCTCGAGGTCGCCGTCGGCACCGGCCGCAACCTGTCCTTCTACCCGGACGACGCCCGGCTCACCGGCGTGGACTGGTCACCGGCCATGCTCGGCATCGCCCGCGAGCGCGCGGCCGCCCTCGGCCGCGATGCCGACCTGCGCCAGGGCGATGCGCAGGCGCTGGACTTCCCCGATGAGTCGTTCGACACCGTGCTGTGCGCGCTCGGCTTGTGCGCCATCCCCGACGACCGGCGCGCGGTCACCGAGATGGCACGGGTCCTGCGCCCGGGCGGCCGCCTCCTGCTGGTCGATCACGTGGCCGCCTCGGCGTCGGCGCTGCGGGGGGTGCAGTGGCTGTACGAGCGGATCACCATCCCGCTCGCGGGCGAGCACTTCCGCCGCCGGCCAGTTGTCTACCTGGCCGAACTGAGCCTGGAGATCGAGGAATCCGAGCGGTTCACGTTCGGCATCGTCGAGCGCGTCTGCGCCCGCAAGCCCGGATGAGCCCGGCTGTAGGATCTGAGCGCTGTTAGTTGCCCTATGCGAAGGGAATCCGATGTACGACGCGACGCTGGCCGAGACCGTCACCATCCGCGGCGACGGCGGGGACGAGATCGAGGCCTATCTGGCCAGGCCGATGAGCCAGGGCCCGCTGGGCGGCGTGGTGGTGATCCACCACATGCCGGGCTATGACCCGGCGACCAAGGAGATAACGCGCCGGTTCGCCGCGGAAGGCTACAACGCGCTGATGCCGAACCTGTACCACCGTGACGCGCCCGGCGCCAGCCCGGACGACGCGGCCGCGGCCGCCCGCGCCAAGGGCGGCGTGCCCGACCCTCGGCTGATCGGTGACGTGGCCGGCGCGGCGGCGCACCTGCGCGCTCTGACCTCGTCCAACGGCAAGGTCGGCGTCATCGGCTACTGCTCGGGCGGCCGGCAGTCGTTCCTGGCCGCGGTCAGCCTGCCGCTGGACGCCGCCGTCGACTGCTACGGCGCGTTCGTCACCGGCGCCCCGCCGGAGGGCATGCCGCTGAAGGTCGGCCCCATCAAGCACCTGACCAAGGACCTGTCCTGCCCGCTCCTCGGCCTGTTCGGCGCGGACGATCAGTATCCCTCACCGGACCAGGTCAACGAGCTCGAAGAGGAGCTGAAGGCGCAGGGCAAGACCTACGAGTTCCACATCTACGACGGCGCCGGCCACGGGTTCTTCTCCGTGAACCGCCCCGCCTACCGCCCCGAAGCCGCCGTCGACGGCTGGGAGAAGATCCTCACCTGGTTCGGCCGCTACCTGGCC
>DAIOWL010000026.1:0-2663 GCA_036758545.1 Streptosporangiaceae bacterium
ACGACGCCGCCGGGGTCCAGGAGGTCGTTGTCGTTGCCGGTCACGTCCGGGGCCAGGCGCTTGCCGGTGTCGTCGATCGCCGGGTACGTGCCGCCGATCGAGGTGACCAGCGGGTCCGACGACGGCCAGGAGTTCACCCGGAACGGGTACAGGGTGCTGGCGTCGGATTCGGCGTCCGTCGCCCCGTCGTCACCCGAGGAGGCGAGGACGGTGACGCCGTGGGCCAGCGCGTCCTTGAACGCGTACCGCAGGTTCAGCAGGCTGGAGAAGTTGCCGCTGTCGAAGCCGGGGAAGGTGTTCTCGGTCGCGCCGAAGCTCTGCGTGATCACGTCGCCGATGCCGCGGTCGATCAGCGACTTCTCGGCGTTCATCATCTCCGGCAAGCCGGACGTGCCCTCGACCTCGGCGACCGGGGTCTCGGCCAGAACGATCTTCGCGCCGGGCGCGATCGCGTGCGCGTACTCCACGTCGAGGGTGGTCTCCTGGGCCCAGCCGACCATGGTCGCATCATTGGCGTCGAACGGCGGGACGTTCCCGAACTTCATCACCTGCAGGTCGGGGTCGGGGAACCCCCACTGCTGGTCGAAGACGTGCAGGTCGTTCGCGATGGTCGGGGAGCCGAACGAGTCCACGATCACGATGGTCTTGCCGGCACCCGTGATGCCACTCTTGTACAGGGGGTTCAGGTTGTAGGCGACCCGGTACTGCACCGGCGAGTAGCACGAGATGCCCAGGTTCTTCAGGCAGTCCGTCGTGGACGTCGGCGTCGTGAGTCCCTTGGTGAGGACCGGATGGCCGATCGCGGGCACGGCCCGGGCGGAGGTCAGGTGCGCGGCGGCGGGAGCCGCCGCGGTCACGGCGGGGGTCGCCAGCGACAGCGCGGCGAGCCCGGTTATTTGGCTATTGCGTCAGGTCAGCACGTGTGCCGGAATGTCGCATTTATTTCGCACCTTTCGTTATCTCCGCGCGGCCATTGCCGCCGGGGTGTCACAAACCGGCACGCTGCCCGGTCTCAGCTGATGAGAGCGAGAGAATAGAGGACGACGTGCGAACCATCCTGGTGGCTGGCGGCGGCTATGCCGGTTTCTACACGGCGTGGCGACTCGAAAAGAAACTTCGCCGTGACGAGGCGCGGATCGTGGTGGTCGATCCCCGGCCGTACATGACATATCAGCCGTTCCTGCCCGAGGTGGTGGCGGGATCCGTCGAGGCCCGGCACGCCGCGGTGTCCCTGCGGCGGCACCTGCGCCGGGCCCGGCTGGTCGCCGGGACCGTGACCGCGATCGACCACGCGCACCGGACGGTCACGGTTCACCCGGCCGAGGGACCCGACTTCGAGCTCGGCTACGACATCATCGTCGTCACCGCGGGTGCGGTGACCCGCAGGCTGGCCATACCCGGCGTGGCGGAGCAGGCCATCGGCATGAAGCACGTCGAGGAAGCGGTGGCGATCCGGGACCGCCTGCTGACGGCCTTCGACCGGGCCTCGACGCTCAAGCCGGGTCCGCTGCGCCGGCGACTCCTCACCGTGACGTTCGTCGGAGGTGGTTTCTCCGGCGTCGAGGGCTTCGGTGAGCTGCTGTCGCTGGCGACGTCGCTGGTGCGGTCCTACCCGGAGCTGAGCCCGGCGGACCTGAACTTCCACCTGATAGAGGCCCGCGACCGGATCCTTCCCGAGGTATCCGGCCGGCCCGGCCAGTGGGTGGTGCGCTCACTGGAGAAGCGCGGCGCACACGTCCACCTCAATACCGAGCTCGTCTCCGCGCGCCACGGTCACGTGGTCCTGTCGACCGGTGAGGAGTTCGACTCAGGGCTGATCGTGTGGACCGCGGGCAACGCCGCGAACCCGATGGTCCGCAGCCACACCGACCTGCCCGTCGACGAGGGCGGACTGCTGATTGTCCGCGCCGATCTGCGGGTCGGCACCGACGCCGCGCCGGTGCCGGACGCCTGGGCCGCTGGTGACAACGCCGCGGTTCCCGACCTTGCCGCGGACCGGCCCGGGACCGCGACGGTGATGAACGCCCAGCACGCGGTGCGACAGGGAAAGCTGCTGGCGGACAACATCGCCGCCACCCTGCGCGGGCGAGAGCCGAAGGCGTACGTGCACCACGGCCTGGGAACGGTCGCGACACTGGGCCTCGGGCGGGGGATCTTCCAGTACCACCGCCTGGTGATCAAGGGATTCCCGGCCTGGCTGATGCACCGCGGATACCACGTGCTGGCGGTTCCCACCTGGGAGCGGAAGATCAGGGTGCTGGCGATCTGGCTGACCGCCGCGCTGTTCGGCCGGGACATCGTCTCGCTGGCCTCGGTGCAGCACCCACGTGAAGCGTTCATGGCCGACGGCGAGCTAGCCTTTCCGCCGCACGCCCCGGAGACGACCTGGACGACAGCCTCGAAGGCTGCCTCCAATCGAGCGAGTGCTCATAGTGTTGACATTTGCTCAGAATGAGTTATGACAGTCCTTGGCCGCCCGGTCAATACAGGAGAGCCTATGGCTACCGCTGCATCCGCCGTTCCCGGTGGCTCCGTGGACCTGGCGCTGGAGGGCTGCACGGTCATAGTGACCGGGGCGGGCAGCGGGATCGGCGCCGCCACCGCACGCCTGCTCGGGGCGGCGGGCGCATCGGTGGTGCTGGTCGGCAGGCGGGAGGCCTTGC
>DAIOWL010000026.1:2763-10069 GCA_036758545.1 Streptosporangiaceae bacterium
GTGTACGGCATGACCAAGTGCGCCCTGGACTACCTGACCCAGTCGCTGGCCGGGGAGCTGGCCCCCGCCGGCATCAGGGTCAACTGCATCGCGCCCGGCCCGACCGATACGCCGATCCACGCCACCTGGGCCGACGATCTCGATGAGGCCTACCGGTGGCTGAAGAGCCAGGTGCCGCTCGGCCGGATCGGCGATCCGGCCGACGTCGCACGCTGGATCGCCCTGCTGCTGAGCCCGGTGTCATCGTTCATGACCGGGGCGGTGATCCCGCTAGACGGGGGCCAGGTGATCCCGCATGCCTGAGAGCACGGGACGCTGGAGCTCGGAGGAACTCATGCTCCGCGCGGCCTGGTACTACTACAAGGACGAACTGACTCAGGACGAGATCGCCCGGCGGCTGTCGATGTCCCGGGCGTCGGTGGGACGGCTGCTCGACCGGGCCCGGAGGGTCGGCCTGGTGTCGATCAACCTCAATACCGAGTACCTCGACGCCTTCGAGCTCAGTGGCGAGCTGCGCAAGACGTTCGGCCTGGCCGAGGCGCTGGTCGTGCCGGACCACGAGAAGGAGCCGTCCGATCACCACGCCATGAACGCCCGGGTCGGCCTCGGCGGAGCCCAGTTCATGAGCACGCACCTGCGGCCCGGTGCGAGCCTCGGCGTGGGCTGGGGCGAGACCGTCTCGCGGGTGATCGCGGCCACGAGCTTCGGCACGGTCGGGCCGGTGCACATGGTCACGCTGACCGGCGGGGTGGAGGGCTACCTGCAGACCATCTTGTCCTCCAAGGGCGAGATAGCCAGCGAACCGGCCCACCTCACCTCGGCCACCGTGATCCCGAGCCCGATCATGGCGTCCACTTCTGACCTGGCGGCAGCCCTGCGCGCGGAGCCCACCATCCAGCAGGTGCTGAAACAGGCCTGCGGCGTGGAGTACGCGCTGGTCGGCGTCGGCACCCCGACGGCCGACGCGACCATCGTCCACACGGGCTACCTGAACGCCGAAGACACCCGTGGGCTGCGTGAGCGAGGCGTGGTCGGCGACATCCTCGGCCAGTTCTTCGACGCCAGCGGCAACGTCGTGGACCTGCCGATTCATGACCGGCGGATCGGGATCGAGCTCGCCGACCTGAGGCGCATCCGCAAGGTCGTGGGCGTAGCCGGCGGGAAACACAAGGCCGAGGCGATCCTGGGCGCGCTGCACGGCGGGTTCCTCGATGTCCTGGTCACCAACGAGCTGACCGCCATCCGGCTGCTCGAACTGCGGTGACCAGAGTGCCCCGGGAATCGGTGGCTGCTCCTTGCGGCATCGCGGTACGTGTTCGATACTCAAGCTGAGCGAATGACCGTCATCTGAGCAAGTGCTCCGGGAGGTCCCTGCGCATGGTCGCGGGAACTCGTTGATCTCGTCCTGGCATCTCGCGGCCAGCGTGCCCAACCCGTCACCAGCTGAGGAGAATTCACATGGCCACCAGCGACGCACGGCAGATCGTCCCGCCACCCACGCCCATGAAGATCACCCAGATCGCCGTCGTGGTCCGCGACATGGATGCCGCGCTGAAGTCCTACACGGAGACCATGGGCTGGGGGCCGTGGAGCGTCTTCGACTACAAGCCTCCGCTGCTGCACGACACGCGGGTACACGGCGAGCCGGTCGAGTACCGGATGATCGGCGCGGAGACCTCCGTCGACGGATTGGGCTTCGAGCTGATCCAGCCGGTGAGCGGCCCGAGCATCTACCAGGAGTTCCTGGACTCCCACGGCGAGGGGGTCCAGCACATTGCCTGCATGAAGCACTCATACGACGATAGCTCGCTGGTGCGGGAGCACTGGCATGCCAACGGCGCCGAGGTCCTGATGAGCGGGCGGATCGGCGAGTCGATCGAGTTCTACTACCTGGACACCGCCCCGATGCTCAAGTTCGTCCTCGAGTCAGGCAGCGGTCACGCCATTGACCTCAAGCCGACCCGCATGTACCCGTGACCCATCCCGCGGAGGAAGAGAACAAGGTGAGCCAGGCCACGATCAAGCCAACCCCGCCCGCGCGGGTTACGCTGGCCGAATTCGACGAGATCTTCGAGGCGGTCAAGAACTGGGGCCGCTGGGGACCCGACGACGAACTCGGCACGCTGAACTACATCACCGCCGACACCGTGCGGGCCGCGGCCGCCACGGTCCGGTCCGGGCGGCGCGCCACGATGGCGATCGCGATGAACACCGCGGCCGGGCCGGATAACCCGAGCCCGGTGACCCATCACGTAGTCCAGGGCCATGACATCGACATCGGCTCCAGCGGAGTGACCTTTGCCACGGATTACGTCGGGCTGGCCTTCCACGGCGACTGCCACACGCACATGGACGCGCTCTGCCATATCGCCTACCAGGGCCTGGTCTATAACGGCCGACCCGCCCAGCAGGTGATGACGTCCAAGGGCGCCACCGCGCTCGACGTAACGGCCTACAGCGAAGGGCTCGTCGGGCGGGGCGTGCTGCTGGACGTGCCGCGGTTCCGCGGAATCAGCTGGCTGGAGCCGGGCGAGGCCGTAACCCGGGCCGAGCTCGAGGCGGTCGAGCAGGCCCAGGGGGTCCGGCTCGGCGAGGGGGACATCTTCGTCTTCCGTACCGGGCATCACCGGCGCCGGCTCGAACTGGGCGCGTGGAGCAACGACTACCCGCCGGCCGGCCAGGGCAAGGCCGGCCTGCACGTGGACACCATCCCGTGGATGCACGAGCGGCGGATCGCCGCGTTCCTGCCGGACGGCGACGGGGAGACGGTGCCGAGCAACGTCGAGGGCGTCCTCTACCCGATCCACCCGCTGCAGGTCACCGCGATGGGCATGCTCGCCGCCGACAGCCTGCAGCTCGAGGACCTGGCCACCGCCTGCGCGGAAGAGGGGCGCTTCGAGTTCATGGTGGTCGGGCTGCCGCTCCGGCTGCCCGGCGGCACCGGGTCGCCCTGGAACCCGATCGCCATCTTCTGACCAACTCCGCCGGACCCGAGCGGCGGGATGACGTGAACCAGGGAGGCAGCGAGCCATGGAGCGGCGGTTCGAGGACAAGGTGGCGCTGGTCACCGGCGCGACCACGGGCATTGGTCAGGCGACCGCGGTACGCCTGGCCGCGGAGGGCGCGGTCGTGGCCGTGAACCACCTGCCCGGGCAGGACGCGGAGGGGACGCTGCGGCGGATCGACGAGGCCGACGGCCAGGCCTTCCCGGTGATCGCTGACATGCGCGATCCGGAGCAGGTCACCGCGATGGTGCACGACGTGGCCGGGCGCGCCGGGCGGCTCGACTACGTGGTATCGAACGCGGCGATCAACCCGTTCATGGCGTGGGACGAGACGACCGTCGAGGACTTCAACAACCTGTTCGAGACGAACGTGCGGGGCACCTGGATGGTCTGCACCGAAGGCGCCAAGCAGATGATCCGGGAGGGGCACGGCGGCGCGATCTGCTGCGTGAGCTCGATCTCGGCTCACGTGGGCGCCCCGGGCCAGACGGCGTACTGCGGGACCAAGGGCGCCATCAGCATGCTGGCCAAGGCCCTCGGCTGTGACCTGGGTGCGCACGGCATCCGGGTGAACGCGGTCGAGCCGGGCTGGGTGATGACGCCGATGAGTGCGCCCCTGATGGAAGATCCGGCCGCGGTGAAGTACTACAACGATCGCGTCGCGCTGCACCGGGGCGCCCAGCCCGCCGAGCTCGCGGCCACGATCGCCTACCTGCTCTCCCCCGATGCCAGCTACGTGACCGCCGCGACGCTGCTGGTGGACGGCGGCTTCATCGTGAATGCCGAGCTGTAATGACCCTGCTACTCAGGGCACGCTGAGGAGGAATGCCATGCCGGACCCGGCGCGGATCTTGCGCGAGGCCTACGACACCGTCAGGCGCGACTACGGAAGGGCCATCGGCCAGCGGCGTGATGAGCTGATCACCCCCGCTCTGGTGCTCGATATCGACGCGGCGCAGCGCAACATCGACCACATGGCGAGCGAGCTGAAGCAGATGGGCGCGGCCACCATCCGGCCGCACTACAAGACGCACAAGAGCCCGGACCTGGCCCGCCGCCAGCTGCAGGCCGGGGCCGGCGGCCTGTCCATGGCCACGGTGTGGGAGGCCGCGATCCTCGCCGCCGCGGGCATGGACGACCTGTTCGTGGTCAACACAGTGGCCCATCCGGCCAAGCTCCGGGTCCTGGCCGAGCTGGCCCGGGAGCATCGAGTGCTCGTCGCCGTGGACGAGGCTGAGAACGCCGCGTCCGCGTCCGCGGCCGCCGTCACGGCGGGGTCGACGCTGGGGATCATGGTGGAGGTCGACACCGGCATGGACCGCTGCGGGACCGACAACGCAGTGGACTGCCTGGCGGTGGCCCGGCAGGTGATGGACCTGCCCGGGCTGCGCTTCGAGGGCATCACCGGCTACGAAGGGCACTGCTCCATGACGCCGGACCACGATCTGCGGCACGAGCGCCAGCGCGCGGCGATGAAGTTCTTCACCGACGTCGCCGGGCAGCTGGAGGCGGACGGAATACCCTGCCCGATCCGGTCGGCCGGCGGAATCGCCACCTGGAACTGGACCGCGGCCTACCCGGGCCTGACCGAGATCCAGGCCGGCACGTACGTGGTCATGGACAACTTCCACGGCCGGATGGTGCCCGGCTTCGAGCACTCGCTCACCATCGCGGCGACGGTCATCAGCCGGCAGAGCGGCAAGGTCATCGTGGACGCCGGCAACAAGTCGGTCGCCGACCCGGCGGACGTGACGATGGTGGGCCACGACCACCCGGTGCTCCGGTTCGACGAGGAACACGGCATCTTCGACGCCGCGGGCGGATCCCCGCTGCGGGTCGGTGACCCGGTACGGCTCGTACCTGGGTACTCGCCGAGCACAGTGAACTGGTACGACGCTTACCACGTGGTCCAGGGCGACATCGTCGTGGACATCTGGCCGGTCATCCCGCGCGGTCCTGGCCATCACGGGATCGCAAATCCGGGCTGAGCGGCCCAAACCCTTGCCAAGCTCCGCCAGCTAGGTCGATACTCCAGTGAACGGATGATCTATCCGTGAGCGGATGCTCCATGGGACGAAGGATCCTGTTGCCGGTGGGCGACGGGAAGGAGACTCGCGATGGCAGTCGAGGCGGGCAAGCCGAGCACGGGCAGCGTTAAGACCGAGCTGCGGGAGAATGCGGTCGGCCTCCCCGGGATGCTGATGCAGGGGATCGCCACGATCGGGCCGTCGTTCGCGATCCTCGCGTCCTTCGTCTTCATCGTGAGTTTCGCCGGGCTGGTGACGCCGTGGGCGTTCTTGTTCGGCGGGATCCTCCTGGGCATGCAGGCCTTGTCGGCGGCGCAGCTGGCCCAGGTGTTCCCGTCGGCGGGCGGCTGGTACACCTGGATCGCCCGGGCCCTGCATCCGCGCGCGGGGTTCTTCGCCGGGGTGCTGTTCTCGATCTGGCTGCCCCCGGTGGCCACGCTCACGATGTCGTTCCTGGCCAAGACGGTGCTCGAGCCCTCGATCAAGGCCGAGTACGGGGTGGACATCCCGTGGTGGATCTGGGTCGTGGCCGGCGTGGCCCTGGTGGTCTTCTTCGCCTACCAGGGGATCTCCATCTCGGAGAAGGCCCTGATCATCACCGGGCTGATCGAGATCGTGATCATGGTGGCGCTGGCGTTCACCGGGCTCGCGTCGCCGGGTCCCGGCGGGTTCAGCTTCGGGCCGCTCAACCCCGGTAACTTCGGCCTGGCGAGTAACTTGTTCCTCGGCGTGGTGTTCTCGATCTTCGCCTTCAGCGGATGGGAGTCCACCGGGCCGCTGGCCGAGGAGAGCAAGAACCCGAAGCGCAACGTGCCCATCGGGCTGGTCGGCTCCGTCGTCGTACTGACGGTGTACTTCGTGTTCGTGACCTGGGGTTACCTTGTCGGCATCGGCGTGAGCAAGGTCGGCGGCATTCCCACCGCGTCCGCCTTCCCGGTCGCCACGCTGGCCCAGCGGGTCTGGGGCGGCGCCTGGGTGCTGCTGCTGTTCGCGCTGCTGAACTCGGCTATCGCGCTGTCCATCGCGTGCTTCAACGGCGGCACGCGGACCTGGTACGCGATGGGCCGGTCCGGAGTGCTGCCGAAGATGGTCGGAAAGGTGAACCCGACCAGGAAGACGCCGGTCAACGCGATCAGCCTGCAGGTGGGCGTGCAGGTCCTCGCGTTCGTGTGCGTGCTGATCTGGGGCGCCGAGGACGTGTTCTTCTCCTGGGCCAACGCGATCACGATCGGCCTGGTCCTCATGTACGTGCTGTGCAACATCGGGGTGGTCAGGTACTACCTCACCGAGGGCCGCGCCCAGTTCAACCCGCTCCTGCACATCGTGGTCCCGGTGATCGCCTCGGCGGCGGGCATCGTGGTCGTGTGGAAGTCCTACTTCTCCCCGTTCACCAGCACCGGACCCGTGTTCTGGGGTCTGATGACGTTCATCGTGGTGCTCGTGCTCACCGTGGTGATCCTGATCTATCTCCGCGTCACCGGCCGGGAGGACTGGATGCGCCGGGCGCAGCTGGTGTTCGAGCAGTCGGGCGGGGGCCACTAGCGTCCCGCAGGAGTACCCGCGTGCGCGGCCCAGGCCAGGGGTGGACCGCGGCTCCTGTCCGAACATGGCGCGGTGGTTAGAGCCATCGCCGGATGGCTGTGACTGCTGTCTCCAGCGTCCGTTGCGGAGCCGAGCGCGTTTGCCACCGGCTGAAGTCGATCTGCCGGCTGTGCTGGAGGTCTTCCATGAACTGCTGGTCGAGCAGGTCCACCGACGCCTGGTCGATCACCACCATGGCGACCTCTTCGTCATGGTCGAGCGATCTTCGGTTGAGGTTGCTCGAGCCGACGAGAGCGGCGGCCCCGTCTACCACCATGATCTTTGTGTGCAGCATCGATGGCTGGAAGTTCCATATCCGTATCCCGGCGGAGATCAAGTCGGCGTAGATGGCCTCACTCGCTAGTTGCGCGACGCGTTTGTCCGCGTTCGGGCCTGGCAGCAGGATGTCCACATCGACGCCTCGGCCGACAGCCTCCTTGAGCGCGGCGACCAGGTCCGAGTCGGGTGAGAAATACGCGGCCTGCAACCGGATCCGGTGTCGAGAGGAACGGGTGAGCACGTACCAGACCGTGCGGATGTCGTTCCAGCCAATGCTGGCCGAACCGCGCACGACCTGAACCGCGGCAACACCAGGTTGCGGCTGGTCAGGGAAGCGATCACGCTCATCGTAGAGGGGACGCCCGGTCTCGGCCCAGTCCTGGATGAAGGCCGCAGCCAAGCCGTCGACCGCTG
>DAIOWL010000026.1:10169-18429 GCA_036758545.1 Streptosporangiaceae bacterium
CGCCCGGTCTCGGCCCAGTCCTGGATGAAGGCCGCAGCCAAGCCGTCGACCGCTGGCCCTTCCACCCGGAAGTGCGTGTCCCGCCACTGTTTCTCGTCGCGGGCGTCGCCCGCCCACTCCTCGGCAATCCCCACTCCACCGGTGAACCCGATGGTTTCGTCGATAATGCACACTTTGCGATGACCACGGTGGTTCTGCTTGAAGGGCGAATTCAGCCAGAGCTTGCGGTACCAGTGCACATCGACACCCGAGTCCTCCATAGCCTCGACGATCCCGTCCTCGATCTGGATACCCCCGAGGGCGTCGATGAGGACCCGCACCCGCAACCCTGCCCTGGCCCGGTCACACAGCGCGTCTGCGACGTGCTGAGCGGGCCAGCCCTTCCAGTACACAAAGGTCATGAGGTCGACGGTGTGCTGCGCGTTCCTGATCGCTTCGAGCATCGCGGGGAAGATCTCGTCGCCGTTGCGGAGGACCGTGACCGCGTTGCCTTCAGTGAAGTGAACCCCGACAAGGCACTCCAGAGAACGACGCAACTGCCGTCGGGTGTCCTCACTCGTCTCCGATGTCGAGCGGTCGTCCGGCAAGGTCGTCAGGCTCCTTCCAGGCTTCAGGCTTTTCACCCGGTAAGTCAGGCATCCTAGATCCCAAGGCCGGAGGCCGACGATCGAATTGCGGATCCTGGGCACGCACGCATGCAGCTCAGCCCTAAGTAAGCGCGCCTGCTGCCCTCGTGCCGGGGGCTGCTGAACGGCAGGGAGTTGCTCTGCCGGGGGTGAGCGGCACGGCGGGACAGTCGGGCTAGGCCGGATAAGAGGCGCCGGCGCGGGTAGAGGCGTGGCGTGGCTCCGCCGTTGGCCACGACGCTGGACATCTCATCTGAAGGTGGCACGAACGTGTGGGAACTGCTCGAACGCCGTGAGATCAAGCGCCTGGCCCGTCGTCGCGCGGCCAGGGAGGAAGGACCACTCCCTCAGCCTGGGCTGCCCGCCGGGCAGGACCTCCTGCCGCAGATCAAGCACATCGTCGTACTGATGATGGAGAACCATTCGTACGACAACTACCTCGGCATGCTGCACGGCCGGGGCGAAGGCTTCCCGCTTGGCCCCGACAACGAACCCGAAGTCTCCAACACCGGGGCTAGCGGTGAGGTCATCCGGGCTTTTCACCTGCCTGCCACCGAGCAGATTCGCGGCGTGCCTACGCAGAGCTGGGCGGCGGCCCATCAGCAGTGGGGCGAGGGGAAAAACGACGGGTTCGTGACCAGCGCGCAGGCAGCGCTGGCCGATGCGGCTGACAAGGCGGCACGCACCGATATCGGCGTGGACCCGGTCGCGGCGGGAATGGGTTACTGGACAGAAGACGACCTGCCGTTCTACTACGGGCTCGCCCGGACTTTCCCGGTGGCCGATCACTGGTTTGGCTCGTGCCTGGGTCCCACTTTCCCCAACCGCCGTTTCCTTATCGCGGGGACGGCCCACGGCCTTATCGACGACTCGCCCTATGATCTGCTCGACTACCCTCCGGCCGGGACCATCTTCGACATGCTGACCAGGTACGAGATCTCCTGGGTGAATTACCATCCGGTGACGGCCGACGAGACCAGGACGAGGCACTACGCCCGGCACATGCGGAAGATGACCCGGCGCCGGCTGGGACGCGCCCTGCCCAGCGCGAACCCCAACGTCGAAAAGGATCTCAAATTCACGGCCGACATCTTCCCGCTCGGAATAGGCCGCTATATGCAGCACATCCGCAACATGGACCAGTTCTTCGCTGATGCCGCCGATGGCACGCTGCCGGCCTTCAGCATCGTGGACCCGGACTTCGATACCTATTCCGAGGAGAACCCGCAGGATATCCAGAAAGGCGAAAGCTACGCGGCCGAGGTCATCAAGCGGGTCATGCACGGCAAGGGATGGCCGCACACCCTGCTGATCTGGGTCTATGACGAGAACGGCGGGTACTACGACCACGTGCCGCCGCCTGCGGCGATTCCGCCCGATAACGTCGAGGGAAGGAGCGTGATCGAGAACGCGACCCCGCTCGAGAAGCTCCTCCAGCCAGTTTTCCCCCGTCTGACCAGGATCAAGCGACACCAGACCGAGGGACCGCACAAGTACGACCGCTACGGGTTCCGCGTGCCCGCCGTGATCGTTTCGCCGTACGCGCGGCCCGGCTACGTCTGCTCCGAGGTTCTGGATCACACGTCGGTGCTCAAGCTGGTCGAGGAGAAATGGAATCTGCCGCCGCTCACGGCGCGGGACGCCGCAGCCGCCACGCCGCTGAGCGCGCTTGATCTCACCGGCACGCCCGCCTTCCTGACGCCGCCGTCACTACCCGAACCTCGGCTGGAATGGGGATCTGGTAACCGCCGAGGTTCCTGATAGTGCAAGAAACCCGAACGGGCGCATGTTTCCCCGCTTTTATCCAAGGTAGTTAGAGGCAGGTTTTCCGGCCTTTATCGAAGGTAGATAGAAGTATGGAATCGACTTCTGCCACGCACGTGCGCACTCAAGCCCGGCGCGCGTCCGATAGTCCCGCGGCGCACGGGCTGGCCCGCGCCGGGCTCACCGCGCGCGGCATCATCTACATCCTGATCGGGCTGGTCGCGGTCCTGGTCGCGCTCGGCCACAGCGCGCGGGAAGCCGACCAGCAAGGTGCCATCCAGCTGCTAGCGGGCAAGCCGTACGGGCTGGTCGCGCTCTGGCTGCTCGGCATCGGCTTCGTCGGCTACGCACTATGGCGGCTGAGCGAGGCCGCGTTCGGCGTGACCGGGGAAGGACACGGCGCCGGCCCGCGGCTGAAGTCGCTCGCCCGGGCGGTGATCTACGCGGGCTTCGCGGTGCTGACGTTCAAGGCGATTTCCGGCGCGCACGCTAGCCAGTCCCGCCAGCAGCAGGACCTCACGGCCAAGGCCATGCACTATCCGGCCGGCCAGTGGCTGGTCGGCATCGTCGGCCTGGTCATCGTCATCGCGGGCGCGGTCCTGGTCGTCGAGGGGTTCCGGCGCAAGTTCATGAAATTCCTGCGGACGGCTCAGATGAGCCCGCGAACCCGCCGCGTCGTCAGGCTGCTCGGCACGGTCGGGACCGTAGCCCGGGGCGTAGTCTTCGCGCTGGCCGGCGTCCTGGTGATAGAGGCGGCCATCACGCACAAGGCGTCCCAGTCGGGTGGCATCGACAAGGCGCTGCTGACGCTGCGCAACCAGCCGTTCGGCGAGTTCCTGATGCTGGCCGCCGCGCTCGGCCTGCTCATCTTCGGCGTCTACGGCCTGTGCGAAGCCCGGTGGCGCAAGGTCTGATTCCATGTCGTCTCGTATCACTGACCGCCAGCGGCGCGGCCTCGCGCCGCTGATCGCGGTCACCGCCGCGGCCCTGGTCTTCGCGATCCTGCTCATCTTGGTGCGGCTGCAGTGGGCACCGCTCGAGTCGGTCGACCACGGCGCCGCGGCCCACCTCAACAGCCTGGTCGCCGGGCACGCCGCGCTGGTCAAGGTGGTCAAGGCGGTGACCTATCTGGGCAGCACCGGCGTGCTCTGGGTAGTCATCGGAATCTCAGCGGTCATCCTGACGATTCGCAAGCGCTGGCGGCTGGCGATCTACCTGGTCGCCACCGGTGCGGGGGCACTTGTTCTGGATCCGATCCTCAAATCGCTGGTCGGACGGCTGCGACCGGTGGTGGCGCATCCGATCGCCCACGGCGGCGGGGACAGCTTTCCCAGCGGCCACTCACTCGGCTCGATCGTCTGCTACGGGGCGGTGCTCCTAGTCTTCCTGCCCGCCGCGCGCGGGCGGTGGCGAACCGCCTTTGTCACCGGGATCGTCGCGCTCGTCGTCCTCATCGGGGTCAGCCGGACGCTGCTCGGCGTGCACTACCTCTCCGACGTCCTAGGCGCCTGGGCGATCGGAATCGTGTGGCTCGGCGTCACCGCACTCGCCTTCGAAATGACCAGGCGTGCCGCCGGACAGCCGGTGAGCGATCCCATGACCGAGGGACTGGAACCAGAGGCCGGAGCTGACCTCCGGCCAACTACGAAGGAGGCCGCTATGGATAACAGACCGGTCCGCCGTTACGGCCGTATCGCCGCCGGAGTACTGGTGGCCTGGGTGCTGATCCTGGGCATCATCGTCGGCATCGGCGAACTGATCACCAAAGACGGAAACGGCAACGTGCTCGGGGACAAGACGATCCCGCACTGGTTCGCCGCCCACCGCGCTCCCGGCTGGACGCACTGGAGCCTGATCTTCAGCACCCTCGGCGCCACCACGGCCATCCTTATCGTGTCCGTCGTCACCTGCGTCGTGTTCCTCGCCGTCACACGGCGCTGGCGGCCGGTCGTCTTCCTCGTCGTCGTCATGTTCGGGGAACTGGCCGCGTTCCTGGCCGCCGCAGCCGTGGTCAAACGGCCTCGCCCGGACGTCACCCAGATGGACAAGAACCTGCCGACCTCGGCCTTTCCCTCGGGTCACGTGGCCGCCACGACCTGCCTCTACGTCGCCATCGCCATCCTGGTTATCGGCACGGCCCGCGGCTGGTGGCGGTTCCTGTTCCTGATCCCCGCCATCGCCATGCCGGTCCTGGTCATCGTCTCCCGGATGTACCGGGGCGAGCATCACCCGACCGACGTCCTGGGCAGCCTGCTGTTCGCCGGGCTCTGGCTGACCGCGACCACGATGCTGATCAAGCCGACCGCGGTGGAAAGCCGCAGCCGGCGCGACGAGCACGGCGGGCGCGGCCTGAGTGCGGTGAAGAAAGCGGTTCACGTCCCTGGGAAAGCCACGACCGTCTCCGAGTTACGGCCAGGCCAGAGCTATAGACCGAGGCCGCGGCCGATGATCTCTTTCATGATCTCGGTGGTGCCGCCGAATATCGACTGCACGCGGCTGTCGGTCCAGGCCCGGCCTACGGCGTACTCGCGCATGTAACCGTAACCGCCGTGCAGCTGGACGCAGCGGTCGGTGACCCGGTTGCACAGCTCGGTGTCCCACCACTTGACCATGGCGGCCTCGTCGTTGCTCAGCTGCCCGGCGCAGTGCTCGGTGATGGCGCGGTCGGTGAACTCACGCGCCACCGCGATCTCGGTCGCCATCTCGGCCAGGGTGAACCTGTTGTGCTGGAACTTGCCCACCGGCTGGCCGAACGCGCTGCGCTGCTTGCTGTAGGCCAGCGTGTCGGCGAGGGCCTGCTCGGCGATGGCCAGCGCGGTGACGCCGATGGTGACCCGTTCCCGCGGCAGGTTCTGCATCAGCGCGACGAACCCGCCGCCCTCCTCCCCCAGCAGGTTCGCGGCCGGCACCTCGACGTCGGTGAAGAACAGCTCGGAGGTGTCCTGCGCGTGCATGCCGAGCTTGTCCAGGTTCCGGCCGCGGGTGAAGCCGGGCATGCCCCGCTCCACCATGAGCAGGCTGATCCCCCGGTGCCCGGCGTCCGGGTCGGTGCGCGCCACCACGATCACGATGTCGGCCAGCTGGCCGTTGGAGATGAAGGTCTTCTGGCCGTTCAGCACGTAGCGATCTCCGTGGCGGACCGCGGTCGTGCGGATTCCCTGCAGGTCGCTGCCTGCGCCGGGTTCGGTCATCGCGATCGCCGCGATCAGCTCGCCCGAGCAGTAGCCGGGGAACCACCGGTCCCGCTGCTCCGGCGAGCACAGCCGGTCCAGGTACGGCCCGATCATGTCGTTGTGCAGCTGGAACATCGGGCCGCTGGCGCCGGCGCGGGCCAGTTCCTCGTTCAGGATCACGTAGAACCGGTAGTCGGGCTGGCCGCCTCCGCCGTACTTCTCGTCCAGGTGGATGCCGAGCAGGCCGGCCCGGCCCGCGGCCAGCCACACGTCGCGGGACACGATCCCGTCCCGCTCCCACTGCTCGTGGTACGGCGTGATTTCCTTCGCGATGAAGGCCCGCACCATGTCACGGAACGCGTCGTGCTCCTCGGTGAAAATCTGTCGCCGCATGCTGTGGACCTCCCCCGGCATGGTAACCCGGCGATACCGCGCCTCAGGCCACGGCTAATGCGGCAGATGATTCTAAGGCAGCAGAGGGCTCACGCAAATAAGCGGCCCACTGGGGGTCGCCGTCGTGATGTGCGCCCACCAGTCTCCAGTGGGCGCCGCGTGGTACCACTGGCGGCACCGCCAGCGTCCAGCCGAGTTCGGAGAGCAGGCGATCGGCCTTGCGGTGGTTGCAGATGGTGCAGGACGCGACGCAGTTCTCCCAGGCGTGCTGCCCGCCGCGGCTGCGCGGGATCACGTGGTCGATAGTCTCGGCCTTGCGGCCGCAGTAGGCGCACTTGTAGTTGTCCCGGCGCATCAGCGCGGCGCGGGTCAGCGGCACCCGGTTGCGGTACGGAACGCGGACGTAACGGCTCAGCCGGATCACCGACGGCGTGGCCAGGGACACCGTGGCCGCATGGAGTATCGCGCCCGCCGCGTCGTCGTGGACGATCTCGGCCTTGCCGCAGAGCACGAGACACACGGCTCTGCGCAGGCCCACGGTCGTCAGCGGTTCATACGTCACGTTGAGCAACAGCACTCGTCGCACCGCACCTCCCGCTGGCGCCGACCGTCTATCTGAACCTCATGCTCCCAGTGTGTCGCCTGGTACGCGCATCCGCCACCACATAAGAGTACAAGTTGCCGGAGACCGTAGAGTGCCAGGGTGAGCGAGCGGGAGCACAGCATGAACGAGTTCCGTTATCCGGAAGCCAGCCGGCTCGACCTGATCGAGGACATCGGCGGACATCAGGTCAGCGACCCCTACCGATGGCTGGAAGACGACACGAGCGCCGAACGGGCCGGGTGGCTCGCGGCGCAAGCGGACCTGTTCGGCTCCTACCGGGAAGAACTGCCGGGCCGGGAGCACTTGGCCGCGCGGGTGCGCGAGTTGCTGGGCACGGGCTATGTCGGCACGCCGGCCTGGCGGGGCGAGCGGTGCTTTTATACCAGGCGCGACCCCGGCGCCGAGCACGGCGTGCTGTGTACGGTGCTGGGCGAGGACCCGGAGCAGGTACTCGTCGACCCGATGGCCATCGACTCGTCCGGGCTGACGACGCTGGACGCCTGGCAGCCGGACAAGGAGGGGCGGCTGCTGGCCTACCAGCTGTCCGAGGGCGGCGACGAGGAGTCGCTGCTGCGGGTGATGGACGTGGAGACCGGCGCGCTAGCGGATGGGCCGATCGACCGCTGCCGGTACTCGAACGTGGCCTGGCTGCCCGGCGGCAAGGCCTTCTACTACACCCGCAGGCTGCCGCCGGAGGCCGTGCCGGACGGGGAGAGCCAGTACCACCGGCGGGTCTACCTGCACCAGGTCGGCGCGGCGACCGACGAGGATGCGCTCATCTTCGGCGAGGGCCGGGACAAGACCGACTACTACGGCGTCTCGGTCAGCCGGGACGGGCGGTGGCTGATCATCTCGGCGTCGCGGGGCACCGCGCCGCGTAACGACCTGTGGATCGCCGACCTGTCCGCATCCGATCCCGCCACGCCCGAGCTGCGAGTGATCCAGGAGGGAATCGACGCGCAGACCGGCGTCCGGGTCGGCCGGGACGGGCGGCTCTACGTGTTCACCGACCTCGGCGCGCCGCGGGGCCGGATCGCGGTGACCGACCCCGCGCAGCCCGCCCCCGCGAACTGGCGCGACCTGATCGGCGAGGATCCCGAGGCGGTGCTGAGCGGATACGCCATCCTGGACGGGGCCGAGCTGGACCGGCCGGTCCTGCTGGCCGAGTGGACCAGGCATGCGGTCAGCGAGATGACCGTGCACGACCTGGGCACGGGCGAGCGGGTCGGCCAGGTGCCGCTGCCTGGCCTCGGCACCGTGGGCGGGGCCAGCGAGCGGCCCGAGGGCGGACACGAGGCGTGGTTCGTCTACACCGACTACACGACGTCCTCGGTGGTGCTGCTGTTCGACGCACGGGATGCCTCGGTGACCACGTGGGCCGCCGCGCCGGGCAGCGTCGAGGTTCCCGACGTGACGGCGCGGCAGGTGCCGTACCGGTCCAAGGACGGGACCACGGTGCGGATGCTCGTGATCAGTTCCGGTTCCGGCGACGCGCCCGCGGGCCCGCGGCCGATGATCCTGTACGGATACGGCGGCTTCGACATCAGCCTCACCCCGGCCTACTCGCCGAACATCCTGGCCTGGGTGTCGGCAGGCGGCGTCTACGCGGTCGCCGGCCTGCGCGGCGGCAACGAGGAGGGCGAGGAATGGCACCGGGCCGGGATGCTCGACCGCAAGCAGAACGTGTTCGACGACTTCCA
>DAIOWL010000027.1:0-13392 GCA_036758545.1 Streptosporangiaceae bacterium
GTGTTCAACGTGGTCTGCGGTGACCGGGACACCGGCCGCGAGCTCATCTCGCACCCCACGCCGAGCATGGTGTCCATCACCGGTTCGGTGCGGGCCGGCATGGAGGTCGCCCGCACGGCCGCCGACGACCTCAAGCGGGTGCACCTCGAGCTGGGCGGCAAGGCGCCCGTCGTGGTGTTCGACGACGCCGACATCGAGGCCACCGCGGAGGGCATCGCCGGGGCCGGGTACTTCAACGCCGGGCAGGACTGCACCGCGGCGACCCGGGTGCTGGCCGGGCCGCGCGTCGCCGCCGACCTGACCGCGGCGCTGGGGGAGCAGGCCCGGAATACCAAGACCGGCGGCCTGGACGTCGAGGACGCCTACTTCGGCCCGCTGAACAACCCGAACCAGCTCGCCCGGGTCGAGGGCTTCCTCGAGCGGGTGCCGGACCACGCCCAGGTCGTGACCGGTGGCCACCGGGTCGGCAACCGCGGCTACCTGTTCGAGCCCACCGTGGTCTCCGAGCTGCAGCAGGACGACGAGATGATCCAGGACGAGATCTTCGGCCCGGTCATCACCGTGCAGCGGTTCACCGACGAGGACGAGGCGGTCCGCTGGGCCAACGGCGTCCAGTACGGGCTGGCCTCGAGCGTCTGGACGAAAGACCACGGCCGCGCCATGCGGATGGCCAAGCGCCTGGACTTCGGCGCGGTGTGGATCAACACCCACATCCCGATCGTGGCCGAGATGCCGCACGGCGGCTTCAAGCACTCCGGCTACGGCAAGGACCTGTCCATGTACGGCTTCGAGGACTACACCCGCATCAAGCACGTCATGAGCTTCATCGGCTAGCACTCCTAACACCCGGAGCCGCCGACGATAGAAGTCGATGTGCCACCGGGCAGTCTCTATGACGCCCAAAGTGCCATCGACTCGGGAAAATCGACGGCTCAGCCCTTGTCGGGGCGGCGCCAGACGTCCCGCTCGTGCATCAGCTCGATCTGCCGGTCGATGACCTCGCGGCGGTACTCCGCGTGGGTGTACGGGGCGCGGTCCAGGTAGAGGTTCTTCGGGTAGATCGGCTCCTCGTAGATGAGCTGGTACTGCTCGGTCGTGAGGTCCTTGATCCAGTTGTCCCACTGCGCGCTGGCCCGGAACTTCCGCAGCGCCTCGATGTCGATGGTCCCGGCCACCCAGGACGAACCCGCGCTGTAGTCGTGCCGCCCGACGATCTGGCCCCGGTAGTCGATCACCGCCGAGCCGCCGCCGAACGTGTCGATCGGCACGTCGGAGTCCGTGTGCAGGTAGTAGGTGCCGACGTTGCAGGCGATCAGGTAGAAGTTGTTGTCCAGGGCCCGGGCGCGGTTCTGCACCTCGAACAGGCCGTTGCCGACGTGCGGGTGCGGGTAGGGCCCCCGGTACACCACCTCGGCGCCGTTCATGGCCAGGCCGCGGGCGTTCTCCGGGTACGAGCCCTCGTTGGCCATCAGGAACCCGAGCCGGCCGATCTCGGTGTCGGCCACCGGGTAGAACGCGTCCAGGTTGCGGCCGTACAGCTCGATCCACTTGTCCCACACGTTGTGCGGGGTCACCGAGTGCTCGACCGGCAGCAGCGGCACCACCTTGTGATGCCGCAGGACGATCTCACCCTCGGGACTCAGCACGAAGCCGACGTTGAAGAAGCGGCCGGGGAACTCGGGGTGCCGCGCCTTGGCCTGGCCCATCACGAACGCGTCCCACTGCCGGGCCAGCGCGCCCAATGCGTCGGTTTCCGGACCGGGGACGTCGATCGCGCACTCCCGCGCGAACGTCTCGTGGTCCAGGTCGAGCACCTCGTCGTTGAAGCCCTGCAGGGCCCCTTCCGGGATGGCGATCAGCCGCACCGGCAGGTCCAGGCTGGACAGCCACGACGCCGCCTTGATCAGGTGCGAGATGTGCTCGATGTTGACGCGGATCTCGTCGCGATGGCGGATGCCCCGCATGGTGGGCACCAGGCCGATGGCCTGGTAGGGATCGATCATGACCGTCCTCCGGCGCGCTGTGTCCGTTGTGTTAGCTCGATGCCTGCTGCCGGGCCTCGGCTTGCTGCTTGATGGCCTCGTTGATGGCCACGTAGGTGTCCTGGATCCGGCCGATCACCTTGGTCATGGCGCGGCCGCGGCCGCCGCCAAGTCCCGAGTAGGCCCCGGCCTGCATCAGCGAAGTGCCGCCAGCGATCGGGCTCAGGCGGAATGTGCGCTTGCTGATCGTCACCCCGAGCGGCTTCGATACCCACTGCAGTTCCGTATCCGGCTCAGCGGTCCGCACCTTGACCTTGGCGGTCATGGGACGGCCGGTCGTCGGGTGGGTGCTCGTGATGGTGAGCATGCTTCCGGCGGCCAGTTGCCCGGTCACCTCCAGGTACATCGGGTGCCACTGCGGATAGCTGGCCAGGTCGGCCAGCACCGCCCACACGTTCTCCGGTGTGGCGGCGATCTCGATCGTCGTGGATACCTCATAAGCCATCGCGGTCGGCCTCCTGCCGGGATCATACGACGTGCGGACTGGCGCCGACCTGGTTAATCCGGGTGACGCGTGTGTCTGGAGAAGCCCGAATGTGACGAAATGCTTACGCTCATAGCACTTTTTCGAGCCATGTCTGCATTCACCCCGTACCTCTGGGTAGGAAGAGGCCGACTTAAGACCCCATCGGCCTGGTGCCCGGCGGAACCCTGCGCCGCCGGGCACCCTCTATTCCGGGCCAGGCCGACCTGGTTCCCCGCCCTCGCTAGCTGAGGTTGAGCAGCACGATGCCCGCCGCCACCAGCACGGTGGCGGCGATGCGGGTGCGGCCGAACGGCTCGCGGAAGATCAGCGTGGCGATGATCGCGCCGAAGATCACGCTGGTCTCGCGGAGCGCGGCGATCGGAGCCAGCGCGCCCCGCGTCTGCGCCCACAGCACCAGTCCGTAGGCGAGTACGCTCAGCCCCCCGGCCGCCAGGCCGGCCAGCAGGATCCGCTTCGGCTGCTTCAGCAGCACGTCGCGCCGCCGGGCCAGGGCGAACATCGGCACGCACAGGCTCTCCAGCACCATCAGCCAGCCGATATAGCCGACCGGGCTGTCCGACAGCCGCACGCCCACGCCGTCGACCGTGGTGTAGGCGGCGATGGTCAGGCCGGTGCCCACGGCGGCCAGGAAGGCCGCGCGCCCCGGCCGCCGGCCGGCGAGTACGAGCGTGGCCAGTCCGGCCGAGACGACGAGCACCCCGGCGATCTGCGGAAGGGCGAGATGCTCGCGGATGAAGATCGCGGCCAGGATGGTGACGACCAGCGGGGACGTACCCCGGGCCAGCGGGTAGACCTGGCCGAACTCGCCCAGCCGGTAGCACCGCATCAGCAGCAGGTTGTAGAAGATGTGGATCGCGACCGAGCCGAGCAGGTACGGCCAGCAGTCCGCGCGGGGCATGGCGGCCACGATGATGAGCGGGATCCCGACGGCGGTACCGCCCACGCCGATCAGCGCGAAGGCAAGCGTCTGGTCCTTGATGCCGTGCGCGATCGCGTTCCAGACCGCGTGCGTGACGGCGGCCGCGATGACAGCGAGGGTGACGGTGAGGGAGAGGGTGGTCGTCGGGTCCAACGGGGCTCCTCAGGCAGCCTGAACAGGAGCCCTCAGGGCTTCTATCCCGTCAGGTGTTCCCCAGGCTGCTAACCAGAGCCAGCTGAGTCGCGGCGCCGCTCGGTCCAGTCCCGGCCATCCTGATTGTCAGCGTTACCTAGCGGACAGCCGGCGGAACCCTAGACGCAACCACATGCTGGCCCCAGCTTAACCCGTCCGGGCGTGACCGTGCCGGCCGGCGATCTCACCGGTCTCGTCTTCCAGCTGGGTCCGCAGCAACAGCGTGACCCACGTGCGGTAGGGCCGCCAGTTCTCGCTGATCGCCCGGATCTGCTCGGGTGTGGCCGGCCCGGGCAGCCCGTAGGCGAGCGCGACCGCACGCGCCAGCCGCGGCTCGGCGGTAGGCACGGCGTCCGGGGCGCCCGCGCCGCGCAGCAGGGTCAGCCCGGCGGAGAAGTCCCCGATCCCGGGCAGCTTCTTCAGGTCCGCCAGCGCCTCATCGACCGGCAGGGCGCGCAGCCGGGCGGCGTCGAGCTGGCCGTCCAGGGCCGCCTGCGCCAGCGACCGCAGCCACTCCGGCTTGCGCCCGGCCAGGCCGGGGAACGTGTCGAGCTTGGCCAGCTGCTGCGGGGACGGGAAGGCGTGCACCACCCGGCCGCCGAAGCTGACGGGCTCGCCGAGCCGTTCGGCGATCCGCGCCTTCAATGCCGCCGCCTGGGTGATGCGGATGCGGTGGCCGATGATGGTCCAGGCCGCCGCCTCGTACGGGGACCAGAACCCCACCGGGCGCAGGCCCGGGTAGCGCTGCTGGATCTCGCCGACCACCGGGTCGAGCTCGCCCACCTCGCGAAACCCCGAACCGTCCACGTCGAGCGACAGAATCCGCTCCACCTGCGGCCGGACCTCCGCGACCAGATCGGCTTCCGGCTTGGCCGGGCTGACGATCTCGGCGTCCACCTTCTCCCCGGCCTGCCTCACCCGGACGCCGACGGTGCGCCAGCTGCCCTCGGCCGGGAACGCCAGCTCCAGCATCGCGTCCGGCGCGCTCGAATACGACGCGGGGGTGAACCCTTCGAGGAACCTGATGCTGGCCGCCAGCGAGAACGGTCCCCGGGGGACCAGCGTGAACGTCTCCATGCCCCTCATCACACCACGCCCCGCCGACATTTCCGCTGGTACTCACAGCCGCGCCGGACCGCCCCGTCCGGTTGACACCGAGGATGTCCCGGCCTAGGCTCGAAATCCGGTCATATATGAGATGCGATACATGATGTCTACAGCAGCCTCAAAGACAGCAGCCTTGGGGACTACCGCCGCCGGCGCGGCGCCGGCGTTCCTGAACGGGGCGGCGGGCGCGCTCCCGTCGCGGACGGTGGCCGTGCTCGAGGCGATCAAGCACGCGATCCTGACCGGCGAGCTCAGGCCCGGGCAGGCGCTGGTCGAGACCGACCTGGCCGAAGTGCTCGGCGTGTCCAAGACCCCGGTGCGCGAGGCGCTCAAGACCCTGGCCGGCGCGGGCCTGGTGACCATGAACCCGTACAAGGGCGCCGCCGTCCGCGTGGTGGACGACGAGCAGGCCAGGCACGTATACGACGCCCGCCTGCTGCTCGAGCCCGAGGCGCTGGCCCGCGCGGTGAGATTGAGGGGGGCAGGGGAGGCGGGTGGGGACTGGCAGCGCGCACACCAGGCCCTCCACCGGGCCGACCAGGCCCCGGATCAGGCCGAACGCAGCCTGGCCAACCGCGACTTCCACCGCGAGCTCTACGCCGGCTGCGGGAACCCGCTCCTGATCAAGATGCTCGATGACCTGCGCGACCAGACCGCCCTGGTCAGCGCGACCGCCTGGCGCCACGAGCCCGATCTCGCGCAGACTCCGAGCTGGGAGCACGAGGCGGCCGAGCACCGGAGCATGCTCCGGGCCGCGGAAGACGGGGACGCCGAGCGCGCGGCCGCCCTCCTCCGCGATCACATCACCTCGTTCGCCGCCCGCAATTTCGTTAGACCACAGGAGAACCAGAACGTATGAGCCTCACCCCGGCCGCCGCGGAAACCCTGCGGCAGGTCCTCGCCACGGTGGTCGTCGTCCCGGTCACCCCGCTGCAGGCGGACGGGCACCCCGACTGGGACGCCTACGCCGCGCTGACCCGGCGCCTGATCGACGGCGGGATCACGGTCATCACCCCGAACGGCAACACCGGCGAGTTCTACGCGCTCAGCCAGGCCGAGGCCAGGCAGGCGGTCGAGACGGCCGCCGCCGCCAGCAACGGACAGGCCGAGCTGCTGGCCGGGGTCGGCCACGACATCGCCACCGCGGTCGAGGCGGCCGGGCACGCCCGGGACCACGGCGCCCGCATGATCATGATCCACCAGCCGGTACACCCCTACGTCTCCCGGGAAGGCTGGATCGACTACCACGCCGCGATCGCCAGCAACGTTCCCGACCTGGGCGTCGTCCTGTACCTCAGGAACGAGCGCATCACGGGCGCGGACATCGCGGCGCTCGCCGACCGGGCGCCGAACGTGGTCGGCGTCAAGTACGGCGTCCGCGACGCCGTCACGTTCGCCGCGGTGGCCCGGGACGCCGGGATCGACCGGTTCACCTGGCTGGCCGGCGCGGCCGAGCTGACCGCGCCCGCGTACTGGGCCTGCGGCGCGCACGGCTTCACCTCGGGTCTGGCCAACGTCACCCCGGAATTGCCGCTGGCCATGCTCGACGCCCTGCGGGCCGGCGACTTCGGCCAGGCGATGAAGGTCTGGGAAAAGGTACGCCGGTTCGAGGAACTCCGCGCGGCCGACGCGAGCGCCGACAACGTGAGCGTGGTCAAGGAGGCGCTGGCCCAGCTGGGCCTGTGCCGCGCCGATGTCCGCCCGCCGAGCCGCCCGCTGCCAGCGTCCGTCAAAGACGAGATCAGCGCCATCCTGACCGGCTGGGGCCTGGTATGACGAAGAAGCCCGAGGAACTGCGCAGCTACCGCTGGTTCGGCGGCGAGCGCACGTCGAGCCTGCGGTCGTTCAGCCACCGGTCGAGGATGCGCCAGCTCGGCGTGGACGGCGAGGAGCACCTGGGCAAGCCGCTCATCGCCATCCTGAATACCTGGTCCGAGCTGAACCCCTGCCACATGCACCTGCGCCAGCGGGCCGAGCAGGTCAAGCGCGGCGTGCTGGAGGCGGGCGGTTTCCCGGTCGAGATGCCGGTGGCCACGCTCAGCGAGACGTTCCAGAAGCCGACCCCGATGATGTACCGCAACCTGCTGGCGATGGAGGCCGAGGAACTTCTGCGCTCCTACCCGGCCGACGGCGCGGTGCTCATGGGCGGCTGCGACAAGACCACGCCCGCGCTGCTGATGGGCGCGGCCAGCGCGAACATCCCGGCCATCTACGTGACCGCGGGACCGATGCTGCGCGGCAACTACCGGGGCCAGCCGCTCGGCAGCGGCACCGACCTGTGGAAGTTCTGGGACGACGCGCGCGCCGGGCTGATCGGCGAGTGTGAGCTGGCCGAACTCGAGTGCGGCATCGCCCGCTCGCCGGGACACTGCATGACGATGGGGACCGCCTCCACCATGACCTCGGCCGCCGAGGCGCTCGGCATGACGCTGCCCGGGATGGCCTCCATCCCCGCGGTCGACTCGGCCCACTACCGGATGGCCGCGGCCAGCGGCCGCCGCATCGTGGCCATGGTCTGGGACGACCTCACCCCGGACAAGATCCTCACCCGGGAAGCGTTCGAGGACGCGGTGGCCACCGTGCTCGCGCTGGGCGGCTCCACCAACGCGTTCATCCACCTGATCGCGATGGCCGGCCGGGCCGGCGTGGACCTGACCCTGGACGACTTCGACGCGATCTCGCGCCGCGTGCCGTGGCTGGCCAACATCCGGCCGAGCGGGACGTACCTGATGGACGACTTCTACGTCGCCGGAGGGCTGCCCGCATTGCTCGGCCAGCTGGCCAGGGTCCCGGGCGCGCTGCACCCGGACCGGATGACCGTCACAGGCCGCCCGTTCGGGGAAAATATCGCCGAGGTACCCGTCCACAACCCCGACGTCATCCGCGGGCCCGACACCGCGCTGGCCGCCGAGGGCGGGGTGGCGGTGCTGCGCGGCAACCTGGCCCCGGACGGCGCGGTCATCAAGCACATCGCGGCCGAACCGCGGCTGATCAAGCACACCGGCCCAGCCGTCGTCTTCGACTCCTACTCCGAGCTGCAAGAACGCATCAACGACCCGGCGCTGAACATCACCCCCGACTCGGTCCTGGTGCTGCGCAACGCGGGTCCCAAGGGCGGTCCCGGCATGCCCGAGTACGGCATGCTGCCCATCCCCGGGTACCTGCTCGAGCAGGGCGTCCGCGACATGGTGCGGATCTCCGACGCGCGGATGAGCGGCACCAGCTACGGCGCCTGCGTGCTGCACGTGGCGCCCGAGGCGTTCATCGGCGGCCCGCTGGCCCTGGTCCAGACGGGCGATCTCATCACGCTGGACGTGGCGGCCCGCGAACTGTCCCTTAATATTCCCGAACGGGCCTGGTCCCAGCGCCGCGAACTATGGCGGCCCCCGCGGCCGAGGTTCGAGCGGGGTTACGGCGCCCTGTACACCGAGCACATCACCCAGGCCAACGAGGGCTGCGACTTCGGCTTCCTGGCCAGGCACGGCCGCAACCCCGAGCCCGACGCCCAGTAGCCTGTCACCCTGGAGGACACCATGATTCAGGGCTTTGACCCGCGCACCGGTGAGCCCGTAGGCGAGCCGGTCGCCGAGACAACCGACGCGGAAGTCGACGCGGCCGTGGCGGCGGCGGTGGCCGCGGCCCCGGCGTGGGGCGCGTTCCCGCGCCGTGCCGAGGCGCTGGAGGCAGTGGCCGACGCGCTCGACGCCCACGTCGGTGAGCTCGCGGCGATCGCCGACACCGAGACCGCGCTCGGCGGTGAACGGCTCAGCGGTGAGGTGGCGCGCACCACGGGCCAGCTGCGCCTGTTCGCGGGGGTGCTGCGGGACGGCGGGTACGCCGACGTGGCCGTCACCCCGGCTGAGGGCGTGGTGCCGGACCTGCGCCGGGTTGACCGGCCGGTCGGCCCGGTGGCCGTGTTCGCGGCGTCGAACTTCCCGTTCGCGTTCTCCGTGGCCGGCGGCGACACCGCCTCGGCCCTGGCCGCGGGCTGCCCGGTCGTGGTCAAGGCGCACGAGGGGCATCCGGTCACCTCGGACCTGACGGCCGAGATCGTGACCGCGGCGCTGGCCTCCGCCGGGGCGCCGGCGGGGACGTTCGGCCTGATCCATGGCGTGCAGGCCGGGCTGAGGCTGCTCCGGCACCCGGCCATCGCCGCGGCCGGGTTCACCGGGTCCACCGGCGGCGGGCTGGCCCTGGCCAAGATCGCGGCCGAGCGCCCGGTGCCCATCCCGTTCTACGGCGAGCTCGGCTCGGTCAACCCGTCGGTGGTGCTGCCGGGCGCGGCGTTCTCCCGTCCGGCCGCCATCGCCACCGGGTACACCGGCTCGCTGACGCTCGGCGCCGGCCAGTTCTGCACCAACCCCGGCCTGCTATTCGTCCCCGAGGACGTGGGCCTGCTGTCCGCGATCGGCGAGGCGGTCGGCACCTCGTCTGGCGGGGCGATGCTGACCGGCCGGATCTTCGCCGGCTTCCAGGACGCGGTGGAGGAGGCGGAGGAGCACCCCGGCGTCACCGAACTGGCCGCCGGGCAGCCGGGCCCGGGACCGTGGGGCGCCACACCGCGGGTGTTCCAGCTGACGCTGAAGGAGTTCGCGGACGACATCGCGGTGCTGTCGCGCGAGCGGTTCGGCCCGGCCGGGCTGGTCATCACCTATCCGTCGGTCGAGGACCTGCTGCCGGTCCTGGCCGTGCTGGCCGGCAACCTCGTCGGCACGGTGCACGTCGACACCGGATCCCCGGAAGACCTGGACCTGGCCCGCCAGGTGGTCGCGGTGCTCGAGCACATCGCGGGCCGGGTCGTCTGCAACGGCTGGCCGACCGGCGTCGCGGTGGTGGCCGCGCAGCACCACGGCGGCCCCTGGCCGGCCACCACGGTCCCGGCCTACACCTCGGTGGGCACGGCCGCGATCCGCCGCTGGCTCGTCCCCGTCGCCTACCAGGACTTCCCGCCCGAGCTGCTGCCCCTAGGGCTTCGCTGACGCCCTCGCCCTCGCGTCGGCGAGGTCCATGCCGTGCAGGCGGAGCAGGTTCTCGCCGAGGATCTTGCGCTTGGCCTGGTCGGTGAGCTGCGGATAGCCGTAGCCCGCGCACAGGTCCTCGGGGATCTGGAAGTCCATGAACGCGCGCAGCGCCCACTGCGGGTGGAACAGCGGGGCCTCCGAGCCGTAGATGATCTTGTCCTCGCCGCACCAGAACAGCAGCTTGCCCATGATCTCGGCGAACATCCGCGGCGAGCGGACCACGAAGTTGATCGTGGCCGCGATCGACGCGTACAGGTTCGGGTACCTGATCAGCTGCCAGCAGGTCTCGTCGAGGAACGGCAGCCCGACGTGGAAGATGACGAAGTTGATGTCGGGGAAGTTGGCCGCCGCCCCGTCCATGTCCCAGGTCTGGGTGTGCTCGATCGGCTGCGGGCCGAGCGGCACGCCCTTGTGCACGCCGATCAGGTTCACGCCGAGTTCCTGGGCCTTCTCGAAGATGGGGAAGGCGATGTTCGGGTCGTCCATCCGCCACGGGTACGGCCTCCCGTAGTCGTACCGGACGTTGTAGAACTTGAACGCGCGCGCGTTGAACTCGCCGACCTGGCGCTCCATCAGGTCCAGCGCCTTGCGTCCCTCCAGCGGGTTGACCGACCCCCAGAAGACCGTGCGGTCGGGGTCGCGGCCGGCCAGGTCGGCGCAGGACTCCCAGGGCGACAGGCCGTCGTGGAACAGGTCCGTCAGCGGCAGCGGCATCGCCACCAGCATGTCGGTATCGGATTCCTCGTAGACCATCTTGCGGATGTCCGATGGCGTCCACTGCCGCAGGAACTCCTCCGGCGGCAGCTTGGGCTGGTCGTCCGGGGTCAGCGCGTTGTGGAACGCGTACAGGTGGTTGTCGAACATCAGGCCCGCGTTGCCGAACGCGTTCTTCGGGTCGAAGTTGAAGACGTGCGCCACGCAGTCGAAGACGAAGGCATCGTCGATCATCGCTACTCCTTAGCGTCCCTGGCAGGAAGGTGGGCGCGGATGTACTCATCCCGGTCGGCCACGGCCGCGGGCGGGGGGAGGAAGCGCAGGATGTCCTGCGCCCTGGGGGAGAGACGGTCCGTCGTCCAGGCCTCGTCCCAGACGATCGACACGTCGGCGTCGCTGATTCCCGGTGCCCTGAGGATCTGCTCCTTGACCTCGGTGAGCACGCCGGCCGCGAACGGGCACCAGCCCGAGGTCAGCAGCAACTCGACCGTGGCCACTCCGTCCTCCAACCGGGCCGAACGCACCAGGCCCATGTCCAGGACGGAAATGCCCTTCTCCCGGCAGCAGGGGTCGTAGACCCCGGCGAGCGCGTCGCGTACCCAGGCTGGCAGCTCGGACATACCATCCATCCTTTGCTTGTATCTCCTGCTGGTCAAGGTGGCCGGCGTTGCTACCGTGGTGCCGTGAGTCCCCAGATCGCGGTCAATACCGCAGTCACGCGAGATGAACTGCTCGACTTCATCCGGCCCCGGCACCACGCCATCGTGATCACCGCCCGGGCCGACGGGCGGCCGCAGGCGTCGCCGGTCACCTGCGGCGTCGATGCCGAGGGCCGGATCGTGGTCGCGACGTACCCGGAACGCGCCAAGACCCGCAACGCCCGGCGTAACGAGCAGGTCAGCGTGCTGGTGCTGTCAGACGACTTTGGCGGGGCCTGGGTGCAGGTCGACGGGACCGCCGAGGTGCTCGACGTGCCCGAGGCGGTCGAGCCGCTGATGGAGTACTTCCGGTCGATCTCCGGTGAGCACCCGGACTGGGACGAATACCGGCAGGCCATGGTGCGCCAGGGCAAGTCGCTGCTGCGCGTCACGCCGACCCGCTGGGGCCCGGTGGCGACCGGAGGCTTCCCGCCCCGGCTGGCCCCTCCCGGCTAGCCCCGGCGCGCCCCCGGTATCGGTTGAAACTTCATGTGCCGGGCCGGCGATGGCAGACTGGCGGCATGACCGGATCAGATCCGAAGACAGACCTTCACCGTTACCTGCAGGACGCGAGGGAAGCCCTGCTGTGGAAGCTCGACGGGCTCACGGAGTACAACATCCGCCGCCCGATGGTGCCCACCGGCACCAACCTGCTAGGACTGATCAAGCACGTGGCCAGCGTGGAGCTCGGGTATTTCGGCGATACCTTCGGACGCCCGTCCGGCGAGCGGCTGCCGTGGCTGGAGGACGACGCCGAGCCCAACGCGGACATGTGGGCCACCGCCGAGGAGTCCCGTCAGCAGATCACCGGCCTGTACCGGCGGGCCTGGGCGCATTCCGACGCCACCATCGGCACGCTCGCGCTGGACGACATCGGTCATGTCCCGTGGTGGCCGGAGAGCCGCAGCGAGGTGACGCTGCACAAGATCCTGGTCCACATGATCGCCGAGACCGACCGGCACGCCGGGCAGGCCGATATCGTCCGCGAGCTCATCGACGGCGCGGCCGGCCTGCGTGAGGGCAACGACAACATGGCAGCAGGCGACCAGTCGTGGTGGGAGGCCTACCGGAGCCGGCTCGAGCGCGCCGCGCGCGATGCCGGCCCGCGCGAGCCCGTTCAGGGCCCGGCGCGCGAGGCCGGTTAGCCCCGGCTAGCTCTGGCCTCAGGGCTGGCCGCGACACCACGAAGGCGCGCCTCCCGGCCTTCGGCCATGATCGTCGCGCATGGCACCATGAGCTACGGGCACTGACGACGATGAGGCGGTCATGAGCGACGAGCGCGAGAATCTCAGCTGGCAACGGTTCGGTGAGGCGTCCCGCGAGCTGGCGACGGTCATCGCCGCCGACGGGTTCGAGCCCGACCTGATCCTCTCGATCGCCCGCGGCGGCCTGTTCCTGGCCGGCTCCCTCGGCTACGCGCTCGCGGTCAAGAACCTGTACGTGATGAACGTCGAGTTCTACGACGGGGTCGGCACCACGCTCGACATGCCGGTCATGCTCCCGCCGGTGCCGAGCGCGGTGGACTTCTCGGCGAAGAAGGTGCTCATCGCCGACGACGTGGCCGACACCGGCCGGACCATCGAGCTCGTCCACACCTTCATCAAGGACCAGGTCGAGCACGTGCGTTCGGCCGTGATCTACGAGAAGCCCCAGTCCGTGATCAAATGCGACTACGTCTGGCGGCGGACCGACCGCTGGATCAACTTCCCGTGGAGCAGCGAGGACCCCGTCGTCCAGCGAGCCAACCAGGTCCTCGACGCCTGACCCGAGCGCCGCCCGGCTTCCTGGCCCGGGGCCCGGCTTCCTGGCCCGGGAACCGGGTCGATGGCACATTGGGCCGGCTAGAACCGTACCAACGGCACATCGACCCAACATCGACCCAGTCGGCGGTGGGCTAGCGGGCGGCCTCCAGGGCCAAGAGCGCCACGTGCAGGGACGTTCGTGACTCGGCCGCGTCCAGGTCGGTGCCGAGGATGCGCTCGATCCGCCGGAGCCGTTCGTAGAACGTCGGCCGGGCCAGGTGCGCGCGCTTGGCCGCTTCGGCCTTGTTGCCGCCGGTCGCGAGGTACGCGGCGAGCACGTCGAGCAGTGACGTATCCGGCTCGGCCGACAGCAAGGGGCCCAGTTCGCGCTCCACGAACGTCTGCACCCGCGGGTCGTCCCTGAGCAGGTGCAGCAGGCCGCGCAGGCGCAGGTCGGCCAGCCGGTAGAA
>DAIOWL010000027.1:13492-18399 GCA_036758545.1 Streptosporangiaceae bacterium
ACCTGGCTGGCCTCGAGGAACGAGCGCCGTACGTCCCGGATCGACCCGGCCACGGCGCCGACGCCGATCACCAGCTCGCCCGCCCGTGAGCCTGACCCTCCGGCCCGCTCGGTGATGCGGGCCGTCAGGCCGTGCAGGATCCGATCGGGATCGGCGTGCGGGCTGAGCGAGAGCATCGCCCCGGCGCGCGCGTCGTCCAGGGTCCCGACCAGGGACGGGACCCGCTCGGCCCGGCAGGCGGCGGCCGCTGCGTCGGCGACGTCGAGCACTCGGGCGTGGGCGGAGACGCCGAGCGTCCCGGAAACCCCGGAAGGATCACGCAGCCTGAGCACCATCGCGACGAGCTGCCGCCCGTCCACCGGTACTCCGAGCGCCCTGGACCGCACCGCCGCCTCGGCCGGGTCGGCGTGCGCCTGGCTGATGATGCCGGTGATCAGCGTCCGGTGGGCCTGCCGGTCCAGGCTCTCCGCGTGCCGGGTGAGCAGGCGGCCGAGGGCCAGCGTGGTCGCGGCCCGCTCGATCAGCACGGTGTCCGTGCCGCCGGGCGGCCCGTCGCAGACCAGGATGACCCGGCCCCAGTCCTCACCCCGCGCGCCGACCGGCGTGAACAGCCATCCCGACGCCTCGTCGTACGATGTCCGCCCGGCCGACGACGCCAGCGCCCGGCTGCGCCGGGCGAACCCGGCCAGCAGCCGCGCCGGATCGGCGCTGCCCGGCTCGAAGGCCAGCACGCGATGCGACAGGTCGGCCAGGATCACCGGCCGTCCGGCCAGTATCGCGGCCTGGCGGACGACCTCATCCGCGGACGCGCCGGACACCGACAGCTCGGTGAACACCTCGTGCAGCCGCTCGGAGGCGCGGAGCTCGTCGAGCTGGGCATCGATGATCCGGGCGTGCACCGCCTCGGTGATCTCCACGAACGAGACCTCGCGCTCGAAGGCGATCAGCGTCAGCCCGCTGTCCGCCGCCGCCCGCACGAGCACGCCGGGCAGCGCGCCGACGTACCGGCGGCCGAGCTCCACCGCCAGCGCGCTCACCCCCGTGCCGCCCGCAGAAGCCAGGTCGGCGGCGTAGCGAGCCAGCAGCGCGGGTTCGGCAGGCAGGGCGACTCCGGTGGTCAGCACCAGCTCCCCGCCCTGCAGCAGGTGCGCCGCGTCGGCCAGCTCCAATACGTGGACCCATCGGACCCGCGCGCCCAGGCCGCCGGAGCCCGCGACCACCTGCGGGCTGCCGCGCCGGATCACGTCGAGGGACAGCAGGTCGGCGACGGTGGGGAGCATGAACACAGCGTAAGGCCAGACCACAAGAACCTTACACAATGTCGGTTCACAGCGGTCCCCGCGACCCGGAAGACTAGGAACCATGTCTGAGCTTCTCGCCCGCCATCGCGCGGTCATCCCGAACTGGGTCGGTATCTACTACGACGAGCCGATCGAGATCGTCAGCGGCCAGGGCTGCCGGGTCACCGACGCCCAGGGCCGCGGCTACCTCGACTTCTTCGCCGGCATCCTCACCAACATGCTCGGCTACGACGTGCCCGAGGTGCGGGACGCGGTCGAGCGGCAGATCGCCAGCGGCGTCGTGCACACCTCGACGCTGTACCTGATCCGCGGCCAGGTCGAGCTGGCGGAAAAGATCGCGAAGCTGTCCGGCATCGACAACGCGAAGGTGTTCTTCACCAACTCCGGCACCGAAGCCAACGAGACCGCGCTGCTCGCCGCGCTCACGGCGCGCAAGGCCACCGAGGTACTCGCCATGCGCGGGAGCTATCACGGCCGGTCGTTCGGCGCCGTCGGGGTGACCGGCAACGCCGCCTGGAAGATGTCGGGCCTGAGCCCGTTCGGCACCCATTACCTGCACGGCGCGGACCGCCAGCTAGCCGCCTACGCCGGCCTCAGCGACGCCGACTACATCAAGGCCTGCGTGGACGACCTGCGGGCCCTGCTGTCCGGCGGGATCCACCCCGCCGACGTCGGCTGCCTGCTGGCCGAACCCGTCCAGGGCGTCGGTGGCTTCACCATGGCGCCGGACGGCCTGTTCGCGGCGTACAAGGAGGTCCTCGACGAGCACGGCATCCTGCTGATCTCGGACGAGGTGCAGACCGGCTGGGGCCGGACCGGCGAGCACTTCTGGGGCATCGGCGCGCATGGCGTCACCCCGGACGCGATGACGTTCGCCAAGGGCCTCGGCAACGGCTTCGCCATCGGCGGCGTGGTGGCCCGCGGCGACCTGCTCGACGGGATCCGCGGCAACGGCATCTCCACCTTCGGCGGCAACCCGGTCGCGACCGCGGCGGGCAACGCCACCCTGGACTACGTGCTCTCGCACGACCTGCAGCGCAACGCCAAGGTCACCGGTGACCTGATCATCGGCGGGCTGCGGGAGGCCGCGCAGAGCCTCGACGTGGTCGGCGCGGTCCGCGGCAAGGGCCTGATGTTCGCCGTCGACCTGGTCGATCCGGCCACCAGGCGGCCCAGCCCGCCGCTGGCCAGCCGGATGCTCGAGGCGACGAAGGAGCGCGGCCTGCTGATCGGCAAGGGCGGCCTGGTCGGCAACACGCTGCGGATGGCTCCGCCGCTGACGCTGACCGAGGCCGAGGCCAAGGAAGGCCTGGGAATCCTCACCGACGCCCTCACCGCGGTGAACGAGGAGGCAAGCAAACCGTGACTAAGCACGTCACCCACTGGATCGGCGGCAAGCCCTGGGACGGCGAGGCCGGACGCCACGGGGACATATACGACCCGGCGACCGGCCGGGTCAGCGGGCAGGTCGACTTCGCCGCCCCGGCCGAGGTCGACGCCGCGGTGGCCGCGGCTAAGGATGCCCTCCTCCACTGGCGGCGCATCTCGCTGGCCAAGCGCGCCTCGGTGCTGTTCGAGTTCCGCAACCTGGTCAAGGCGAACACCAAGAACCTGGCCCAGCTGATCACCGAGGAGCACGGCAAGGTGGCCTCGGACGCGGCCGGCGAGGTAGCCCGCGGCCTGGAGGTCGTCGAGTTCGCCTGCGGCATCCCGCACCTGCTCAAGGGCGGGTTCTCGGAGAACGTCTCCACCGGCGTGGACTCGTACTCGATCCGGCAGCCGGTCGGCGTGGTCGCGGGCATCACCCCGTTCAACTTCCCGGCCATGGTGCCGATGTGGATGTTCCCGCTCGCCATCGCGTGCGGTAACACGTTCGTGCTCAAGCCGTCGGAGAAGGACCCGTCCGCCTCGCTGCTGCTGGCCTCGCTGTGGGCCGAAGCCGGGCTGCCGGACGGCGTGTTCAACGTGGTGCAGGGCGACAAGGTGGCGGTGGACGCCATCCTGGCGCACCCCGACATCAAGGCGGTCAGCTTCGTCGGCTCCACGCCCATCGCGCGGTACGTCTACGAGAACGGCACCGCGAACGGTAAGCGGGTGCAGGCCCTCGGCGGCGCCAAGAACCACATGGTGGTGCTGCCCGACGCCGACCTCGACCTGGCCGCGGACGCCGCGGTGTCGGCCGGGTTCGGCTCGGCGGGGGAGCGCTGCATGGCGGTCTCCGCGCTGGTCGCGGTCGACCCGGTCGGCGACGACCTGGTCGCGCGGATCTCCGAGCGGGTGGCCGGGCTGCGCGTCGGGCCGGGTACCGACGACCGGTCCGAGATGGGACCGCTGGTTACCGGGCCGCACCGGGACAAGGTCGCGTCCTACCTGGACAGCGGCGTCCGCGAGGGGGCCACGCTGGCCGTGGACGGCCGGGTGCATCCGGTCATCGGCGGCGCGCAGGAAGGCTTCTGGCTCGGGCCGAGCGTGCTCGACCACGTCACGCCTCAGATGAGCTGCTACACCGACGAGATCTTCGGGCCGGTGCTGAGCGTGCTGCGCGCCCCGACCTACGAGGCGGCCGTCGGCCTGGTCAACGACAGCCCGTACGGCAACGGCGTGGCCATCTTCACCAACGACGGGGGAGCGGCGCGCCGGTTCGTGTCCGAGGCCGAGATCGGCATGGTCGGCGTGAACGTGCCGATCCCGGTGCCGATGGCGTACTACTCGTTCGGCGGCTGGAAGGCCTCGCTGTTCGGTGACACGCACGTGCACGGCACCGAGGGCGTCCACTTCTACACCCGCGGGAAGGCGGTCACGTCCCGCTGGCTCGACCCGAGCCACGGCGGCATCAACCTCGGCTTCCCGGTCAACACCTAGCCCGGTCAGCACCTAGCCCGGGCGAACGGCCCCGCCCAGCCAGGCGAACGCAATGAAACCCGGGATCCAGTGCGCCAGAACGCCCTGGATCCCGGGTTTCATGCCGCCTTAACGGTCGGCGGCGCCGCCGTCCCAGCGGGCGCTGGCGCCGCTGGTTACCCGCGGAGCGACGGCCGGGGCCGCCGCTGCCTGCTGGGTACCGCGCCGCCCCCGCGGCCAGACGCGGTCGCCGAGCAGGGCCAGGCCGGCCGGCAGTAGTACCCCGCGGACGATGGTGGCGTCGATCAGCACCGCCGCCGCCATCGCCACGCCGAACACCTTGAACTCGATCAGCGACAGCGTGGCGAAGATCGAGAACACCGCCACCATGATCGCCGCGGCGCTGGTCACCACGCCCGCGCTGCTGGCGATGCCGCCGGTGATCGCCTGCCGGGCGGACGCGCCGCCCTGCCGCAGTTCCCTGATCCGGCTCAGGATGAACACGTGGTAGTCCATGCTCAGGCCGAACAGCAGCACGAACATGAACAGCGGCAGCCAGGCCGTGATCCCGCCGTAGGCGGTGAAGCCGAGCGGCCCCTCCAGGTGGCCGTCCTGGAAGATCAGCACCATGAGGCCGTAGGCGGCGCCGACAGAGAGCAGGTTCAGGCCGATGGACAACGCCGGGATATAGACCGAACGGAACGAGACCATCAGCAGCAGGAACGCGAGACCCAGCACGAATACGAAGACCCACGGCACGGTCTT